>CAYMQR010000041.1:0-17003 GCA_964392195.1 uncultured bacterium
GCATGCAGTTCGACCGCGGCTACATCTCGCCGTACTTCGTCACCAACCGCGAGCGCATGGTCACCGAGCTCGATGACCCGTACATCCTCATCAGCGAGAAGAAGATCGCCGTGATGCAAGATCTGATTCCGCTCCTCGAGCAGGTCGCCCGCTCGGGCAAGCCGCTGCTCATCATCGCCGACGAGGTCGAGGGTGAGGCGCTCGCGACGCTGGTGGTGAACAAGATCCGCGGCACGCTCCAGATCGCCGCGGTCAAGGCCCCGGGCTTCGGTGACCGCCGCAAGGCGATGCTGCAGGACATCGCGATCCTGACCGGCGGCAACGTGATCGCCGAGGAGCTCGGCCTCAAGCTCGAGAACGTGTCGATCCAGGACCTCGGTCGCGCGAAGAGCGTCAAGGTCGACAAGGACAACACGACCATCGTCGGCGGCGCCGGGAGCAAGGACGCGATCGAGGGCCGCCTCAACCAGATCCGCATGCAGATCCAGGAGACCACCTCGGACTACGATCGCGAGAAGCTCCAGGAGCGCCTCGCGAAGCTGGTCGGCGGTGTCGCGGTGATCAACGTCGGCGCGCCCACCGAGATGGAGATGAAGGAGAAGAAGGCCCGCGTCGAGGACGCGCTGAACGCCACCCGCGCCGCGATCGAGGAAGGCATCGTCCCCGGCGGCGGCGTCGCGCTGCTGCGCTGCGTCGCCGCGGTGAAGAAGCTCAAGCTCGACGGCGATCAGCACTACGGCGTCGACATTCTCGCGAAGGCGATCGAGGAGCCGGCCAAGGCGATCGCGCGCAACGCCGGCGCGGACGCGGCGGTGGTCGCCGAGACCGTCAAGAACGGCAAGGGTGCCTTCGGCTACAACGCGCTCAAGGAGAAGTACGAAGACCTGATCGAGGCGGGTGTCATCGATCCGACCAAGGTCACCCGCACCGCGCTCCAGAACGCAGCCAGCGTCGCCGGACTGCTGCTCACCACCGAGGTGTGCGTGGTCGACAAGCCCGAGCCGGTGAAGGCGGGCGGTCACGCCGGCCATAACCACGGCGGCATGGGTGGTATGGGCGGCATGGGTGGAATGGGCGGTATGGGAGGCATGGGCGGGATGGGTGGAATGGGCGGTATGGACGACATGGACTTCTGAGCCATCCCACGCGTCTGCTCGACGGGCGTCCGGCGATTGCGCCGGGCGCCCGTCCTGCTCCAGCCACATGAAACTGGCCGGGGGGGGCGAAGCGCGCGTCCGGGCCGATGCCCGCGCTGCTAAGATCGGCCTCGTCACGTCGCCATCTTCGGCCCGCGCACCGTTCGCTCGTCGCCTCGCTCCTCCCGGCCGTCTCGAGTCCAACGATGCGCCTCTACGGGGTCCGGCACGGCGAGATGTAGTTCCCGCCGGTCTCGGTCGTCGAGCACGAGACGATCGACCGGTTCTTCAACGGCGAGCACCAGGGCCCGCTCACCGAACGCGGACGCGACGAAGCACGCCGCGTTGCCAGCCATTTGAGCAAGGTCGGGGTCGACGCGATCTACACGAGCCCGCTGCTCCGAGCGCGCGAGACCGCGGACTTCACCGGCCGTGCGACCGGCCTCCCGGTGCACGAGAGCGAGGACATCGCCGAGATCCGCTGCGGGAGGCTCGGCAGCGATTCGCGCGCCGTTCCGTTCCTCAAGACGGCGCAGCGCCTACCGCTGCCCGAGCGAGCCCGTCAGGCCCTGGTGGGCAGCGTCCTGCTACCGATCTACTGGTCACGCTGGCTGAAGGACGAGACCGACGGCGGCGAGAGCCCGATGACCGTGGTCGAGCGCCTGGTTCACTTCCTCGGCGAGGTCCAGTCGAGTCATGGCGCACGCGACTCGATCGCCGTGTTCTCGCACGGCTACCTGATCTACTTCTTCGCCAACTTCCTCGCGGATCCGGCCACCCGGATCCGCAACTCGGTGCGCCGCCCGTACATCCGCAACGGCTCGATCACGCAGATCGAGATCCACGCGTCCGGGCGCTATCGCGTCGCCGACTACGCCGAGCACAGGCACCTCCGCGCGAGTTGACGCTCGCAGGGAGCGTGCACGACGTCTTCAGAGCCGGAACTCGGCCTCCGTGACGTGGACGACCCCGACCGGCGGCTCGACGGGCACGAGCATCTCTGCCGTGAGGTCGCGCAGCGAGCCGTACAGGCGCGGGAAGTCGACCTCGACCGCCGGCGTCTCCTCCAGGAAGGAGAGCGCCTCGAGGACGCGGTCGACCGCATCGCAGAAGCGCTTCGCCGCATCGATGCGCGCCGCCAGTCCGGCCGCGCCGTCCTGGCTCCGCGCGACGGCGACGAGCCGCTCGTCGGCGAGCATCAAACCGATGTTCTCGTTCAGGTCGCGCAGGCGCATGGTGAAATCGGCGATGCGCCGCTTGACCGCGGTCGGGCCGTCGTCTCCGACGACCGCGAGCCCGCGCGCGCCGACGCGGATGGCCTTGGCCAGCACCAGATCCTCGCCGTCCACGACGAGCGAGCTACGGATCTCGTTGCGCAGCTCCTCGCCGCGCGCGTGAAGGTCCTGGCACTCCTCACGCTCGACGTGACGGATGGGATCCAAACGAACGTCTCCTGGTTCTGGGGTGGGGTCCCGTGGGCAGCCCGAGCCTGGCGGGCTCGATCAGGGCCAGCTCTTCTGCACGCCACCGACCTTCCACGTCATGTGGTCGAGCGCCACGCCGTCCGCGAACGACACCTTACCCTGCCCCTCGCAGACCTGGGCGGACTTGGTGCCCTTCGGAACGTCGGCGACCGTGATGGATCGCTGGCCGATGTAGACGTTGCTGGTGTAGAGCGCGAACGCGGCGCGCAGGTCGGTGAGGGTCACGTCGCCGCGGTTGTCGAGCTCGACCGAGACACAGTCGGAACCCTTCTCCACGTTCACCGTCAGACCCACGATCACGGCGCCGGCGCCCTCCGTCGGCAAGAACTGGTCGGCGAGGCCCACCTGAACCGGCTCGGGGCTGCGCAGCGCAGAACTGTCCCAGGCCGACTTGTTACCTGAGCCGAAGCCGCGCGAACGCCGGAGGGGTCCGCGGGTCTCGACCTTCTTCTCGGGTGCCGTGCCGATGAAGATGAGCTCGCGGCCATCGATCACCGGGCGGTTGTAATAGATGCCCTTCTCGTCGACCCATTCGTAATCTTTGGGCGGCGGCGACGTGCCGACGTTGAGCTTCCCCGTCGGATCGATCCACTTGAACATCTTCGCGTCGGCGCCGCTCGCGAGAGCGAACGTGACCAGCAGCGCCGCGAGCAAGCTCGTGGCTGCCCGATGGCGGAGCTTAATCGTCGACGAGGTGCGATCGGGCACGAATCACCTCCAAGACGGGGGCGGCATTCGCCCTCGCCGTCGGGCTGGAACGGGCGGCGAGCATAGTTGCATCGCTTTACAGGGGTCAACGCGCGGCGAGCGGCGGCGCACGTAACACGTCACGGCGTCAGCTCACACGCCGGTGGATGAAGACGGTACCGGGCCCCCACGAGAAGTCGAGGACCTCCATCCACTCGGACCGGAGGTCCGTGCGCCGAGGCGGCTGCGTCACCGTCACGACCCGGGCGCCTGGTCTCATCTCGCCGCACTTCGCCTCGAAGCGGCCGAGCGTCTCGTCGTCGAAGGTGGTGGTGGCGCAATAGACCGCGGACGCGCCGCGCCAAGAAGCACGGAAGAAATCCTCGATGCGGAACTCGCAGCGGGTCAGGCCCGCGGCGCGAGCGATCCGGTTGGCCTGCTCCACGAAGGGTGGCACCAACTCGAACCCGAGCGCTGCGCAGCCGGTCAGGTGCGCGGCGAAGAGCGAAACCCGCCCGGTGCCCGATCCGAGCTCGAAGAACACGTCATCCGGCCCGAGCCGAAGCTGGCTCAAGACTCGGTGCATCGCCCGCCAAGGCGTCTCCCCGTAAGTGAATGAAATCGCGGGAAGATTACTCGAGGGTCGACCGCGGAGCGCGGTCGAGTATGCGCGTCCGAACGACCAGGTGCGAGCCAGGGCGAGGTCGATCCGCCACAAGCCCCCCTTCCAGTAGGCGGACCGCGCGGAACGCTGCGTGAGGGGATGGTCACTAGCAGGGCGGTCGCGAATGTGGGTGGCACCACCCGCCCCCACGTCACTCATCTTCAGGTGGCGAGGGGGCATCGGCTGCGGGCGGTGGTGCCGCCGGCCGGGCCGGGGCCGCTGGCGCGGCGGGTTCAGGGACCGGCGTGGACTTCTTCGATTTTCCGGCTCCCTTGGCAGGCTTCGTCGCTTTCCCGGCGGGCTTGGGTTCGGAGGCGGGTGGCACCTTGGTAGCCGGCGGCGACGAGGGTGTCGGCATCGGCTTCACGGTGCTGCCGACGACCACCACCTTGGGGATCAGGGGCAATGGATCGACCTGTGCCCCGTTTCGCAGGATCTCGAAGTGAAGATGGGTGCCGGTCGACCGGCCGGTCGACCCGAACCGGCCGATCACGTCCCCTTGCTTCACCTCTGCCCCTGCCGACGCGTGCCGCCAAACCATGTGGGCGTAGCGGGTCGCGTACCCGTTCGGATGCTTGATCTCGATCCACTCGCCGTAGGTCTCACTGGTCTGGCTGATCGAGACCACACCATCCACGGCGGCGAACACCGGCCCGATGAGATACTCCCCCTCGAAATCGATCCCCTTGTGGGGACGCGTCGTGCCGAGGAGCGTGCGGATCCCGAACGTCGACGTCACGCGTCCGTTGGCCGGCAGGCGGAAGCCCGCCGACGACACTTCGGGTGGCGCGGACTGGATCGGAATGTACCGATTCAGGACCGTGCACGACGCGAGTGACGCCAAGAGAGCGAGGAGCCCCACGTGTCCGACGGCCACGGGTCGCCACCCCCGGGCAGGCCAGCTTCGCCCCTGGCGCTGAAACGCCGCGGTTCGCGGGCTCAGAATCATGTCTCGATGCGGTAGGATTCCGCGCGCCGCCAGGGTTCGATCTCGAGATCCCAGCGCGTCCGCTGGGCCCATCATGCAACCAAGCTCTTCCGTCGGACAACTGGCCGAACGCGACCCACGACGCAGCCCATGAACGTTCTTCTCATCGGAGGCAGCGGGTTCATCGGGTCGCATCTCAAAGACCGGTTCGTGGCAGCCGGTCACAGGGTGCGGTCGCTCGACCGCGTACCGGAGCGTTTCCGAAGCGACCCGCCTCAGGTCGAGCACCTGTACGGCGAGGTCGGAAACGAAGCGCTTCTGGACGCCGCGCTCTCGGGCATCGACGTGGTGCTTCACCTCGCGTGGTGCACGGTTCCCAAGAGCGCCGAGGACGATCCCACGTTCGACATCCGATCGAATCTGGTGCTCACCACCGAGATCCTGAAGGGGATCGTGCGGCATCGCGTGCCACACGTGGTCTTCTTCTCCTCGGGTGGCACCGTGTACGGGCCGACCAGCCGCGAGCCGATCCCGGAATCACACCCGACCCAGCCGATCTGCTCGTACGGCGTGACCAAGCTGGCCGCCGAGAAGTACGTCGCCGTGTTCGCGCGCCGGCACGGATTCCGCGCCACGATCCTTCGATGCGCCAACCCATACGGTGAGCGTCAGGATCCGCGCGGCGCGCAGGGCGCGATCACCGTCTTCCTGCACCGCGCGGCGTGTGGGGACCCGATCCACATCTGGGGCGACGGCGAGGTCGTCCGCGACTACATCCACGTCGAGGACCTCGTCGAAGCCGTGGCGGCCTCGCTCGCGGCCGAGGCAGCGCCCCTGCGCGTGCTGAACATCGGATCCGGCCAGGGTGCCACCCTGAATCAGCTCGTCGCAGGCGTCCGAGAGGCAACGGCCCGGCCGGTCGAGGCGGTGTACGAGCCGGCCCGCGCGGTCGACGTGCCGTGGAGCGTGCTGGACATCCGCGCGGCTGCACGAGAGCTGGGCTGGTCACCTCGGATCGACCTCGCGACCGGCATCGCGAGGACGTGGTCGTGGCTGCGCGGCGAAGACCTCGGGCCGGCGCCAGGCCGATGACGTCTCCACCGGAAGTGCCGCGCGGGGGGCACCAGGCCGACGCGCCGCCCCGCGCCGTCGCAGGTGGTGTGTTCGTCGACCGAGACGGCGTGATCAATCGCCGGCGGGTCCGCGACTGGGTGCGGACGCCGGAACAGCTGGAGATCCTGCCAGGCGCGCTCGAGGCCATCGCTCGCCTCAGCCGAGCGGGATACGACCCGATCATCCTGACGAATCAGTCGGGGGTGGGCCGAGGCGTGATGACAGTCGCGGATGTCGAGCGGGTGCATGCGCATCTGACCCGGCTGGTCGAGCGGGCCGGCGGACGGCTCCGCGGCATCCTGGTCTGCCCACACGCGCCCTCGGACGGCTGCCCGTGTCGCAAGCCCGGAACGGCGCTGTTCGAGCGCGCCGCCGCAACCTGGAATCTCGATCTGACCAAGGCGGTCATGATCGGCGACGCCGCGACCGACATCGAAGCTGCCCGTCGTGCCAAGCTAGCGAAGGCATTGCTCGTTCTCGACCCGGTCGAAGGCTACCCCGCGTCGGCACCCACCCCGGACGAGCAGTTCGCGTCCCTCGCGGACGCGGTCGACTGGCTCTTGTCCGCGCCTGCCTGAACGATCGACTGCCGATCGACGGTGCCACCCACCCGCACGGCGGCGCTGGGCGCCGAGCGCCTGCCGTTGGGCCGGTCTAGCCCCTGTCTCACCGTCTCAGCCGTGAGACAGCGACCGCCCCGGAAACTTGAATTATTCCGGGCTTCCCGACTGTAGCTGTCTCACCGCGAGACGAGACACTACCCCAGCAGGCTCGCCCATGAGACGGAGATTTACGCAATGATCTCAGGCTATTGACGTCACCTGGGGAGCCCAGTCCGCAACTGGCACCAGCGTTGCCCTAGGGAGGGATCGCAACCCCCAACCACGGAGGCGACGCCATGTACGAAGTCGAACTGAAGGATGGACGAATCCTGTCGATGAACGCCCGCGACGTGCAGACCTTCCGGCCGCTCATCCGCGCCTTCATGCTCGCGATGCCATCCACGCCCAACCGCAAGCCATCGAGCCCTACCCGCCCCTCGAGCCGCGCCGCTCATCGCTGAGCGCCCTCGGGTCGAGCTGGCGACGCGGGTGATCCGCGTCGACCGCGCTCATCCCCCCGCCGAGCCGGCTCGTCGGGCCGCTCGACTCCCAAGGAGACCTCGAAATGCGCACGATCCAGCGGCTCGACTACCGCGCGACGTCCTTTCTGATCGCCTTCCACCTTTCGTTCGCCCCCTTGGGTTGCGGTGGCGAAGGCAGCGGAAGCTCGCCGGGCGTTCCGGACCTAACCAAGGACTATGGCTCGCTCGCCTACGAGTTCGTGACCACACAGACGAACGGCGGACTGACGCGCATCCTGCTGCACTCCAATGGCGAGCAAGCGGTGCTGTTGATCCTGGAAGATGGCGCCGTCGATCGTGCACGTTCGGCACGAGCCGTCGGTCGAGTTCGCGACGCGGCGACGCTCGAGCTCACCGAGGGCCAAGTCAACCTGGATGCGAACGACACCTTCGCGGACAACGACCTCGTGCCCGCGAAGGGCTACGTCGTACTCGCGAAGCAAGAGATCGCCAGCAACGATCTCACGATCGGTTCCGTCGCTCAGCTCGCGTACACGTTTCGCGCTGTCTTCAGCGGAACGGCGAACGCCAACGCGCTGGCACCGCTTTTCGACCCCGCGTGAGCCGCTCAGCGCCGCGGCGACTCGAGCGCGACCTGGTCCGCGTCGACCGGTGCGCTCGACGGACTGATCGCGATGGCCGGCAGCGCGAGCCAACGAACGTCGTCCGGCACCAGCTCGGCCGACCCCGGCCCGCCACGCAGCGGATAGGGATCTGAGACGCGTTCGTTACCGAGCCGATCCTCGAGACGGACGCGGATCGATTCGAACCCGCTCAGCTCCGGCAGCAACTCCGAGAACCACACCTCGGTTCGCCACCAGTTGAGCGGCCACAGCACGCCCTGCCATTCGGGTTCCTCGATGCAGCGGGCAATCGTGAGATATCGGCCATCGGCGGTGAGCAGATCGAGGCTCACGCGACCGATCATCTGCCCGAACCCCCGGCGAAGCGGCCCCCACGTCCCACGCATCGTCCCGTAGACCAGGCTGCGTTTCCCAGGCAGCGGCTGGATCGCCTTGATCCCGGCATCCAGCGTCGGCGGGCGACCGGTCGAACAGACCACGGTCGCCAAGCCCGCCGCGACGAAGCCGATCGTGAGTCGGTTCAACGCCCACACGAGCGACCCGAGTGGACCGCGGGCGGTGGAATGAGTGGCCTTTCCCATGCACGTGCCGGAAACGTGAGAGCTTAGCAGGGTGCCACCCACCGGCCGCTGGGCGCGACTTCCGATCGATGCGTCGCCAAGGGCTCACCTGTGCGCCCTGGCGTGCGCACCATCCCGTTCACCCGCTGCGATCTGCACGCAATGTTCGACTCGTGACCCTGGCACGGTAGGTGCTCTTGCACGCGAGTCATGAGACCGCTCCGATGGTTGACGCCCGGAACCCGCTGGTTCATTACGACGCGATGCCTCGAGTCTCGGTTCTTTCTCAGACCTACGCACGCACTCAATCAGCGAGTCGGATTCTGGATGGCCACGGCGCTCGAGCGTTTTCCCGCCATTCGCCTCCATGCACTGTACGTGGCGTCGAACCACCTCCATGCCGTCGTTACCGACGCCGACGGATCCCTCTCCGGGTTCTGCGGATTCTTTCTCGGCAGTCTCGCCAAGGACGTGAATCACATGCTCGATCGGCTCGGTCCGGTCTTCCACCGCCGCTTCAGCGCAGAGCCGATCCTCGACGACGACGCTCTCGTCGAGCGCATCGCCTACCTCGTATGCAACCCCGTCGCGGACCGGCTCACGCGAAGCTGGCGCCGCTGGCCTGGCGTCCTGCTGTGGTGTGCTGACGGCAGCTCGAACACACACTCGTTCCGACGACTCGACGGCCGGGCGTACGACGCCGCTCGCCTCAAGGTCGACGTGTCACCCAAGGATTTCTCTCGGACGGCCATCCTCCGGATCTCGGCGCCTACGGACGGGCACGAGCGGATACTCGACCCAGAACGGATTCGCAGCGCCGTGACCGCGCGCAGCGCCACTTTGACTCGAGCTCTGAGGGGACAGTCGGTCTTGGGCCGTGACGGTGTCTCCACCCGGCGCCCGAACGACACACCGACCCGGTCCAAGCGCACGCCGCGACCGCTTTGCCACGGATCTCACTTCGTTGCGCGGGATGCATTTCGACGGACGTGGCGAGCGCTCGTCGCTGCCTATCGACTCGCGGCAGCACGCCTCCGGGCCGGCGAGATCGACGCGCGTTTCCCGCCGTTCACGTTTCCACCATGGCGTCCGCTCGTCGGCCCCTCGTCCTGACCGCGGCATGCCGCCGACCCGAATCTCCCGGAATGTGCCAGACTTTCTGGGGTGATCGCCCCCCGGCGGAGGAGCCGGCAGGAACGGCGCGGGTGCCGCTTGGAACTCGACGAGCTCACAACCTCCACAGACCAGAGCGCGCCCTCCGCCGCGCGGCGACCGGCACCAAGCGATGAGCCGGTGCCACCGGGCGAGCCACAAGTGCTCGCTCGGATCTACCCCGAATACGACAGCCTGAGCGCTAGCCGGATCGAGGCCGAGTCTGCTCGGCTCAAGAACCGGCTGCGCGCGCTCGCGATCCGCTTTGAATCATGCGACCGAATGCTGGGACAAGCCCTCCTGGCGTCGCATCGGAGCACCTGCGCCGAGGTCGGGGCCAGCGAAGTACTCGCACGCATCGCAGCCATCGAGGCAGTGCGTGCGAACGAGAGCGCTCGGACGAGTCGCGGCAAGACGGGCGGCGAGGGACTGCTGGGCGGTCTGATCGGCGGAAGGCGAGGCGACGCGCGGCGTAGCGGGGAGGGTGGCACCGAGGGCGACCTGAAAGTGCCCGAGCCGATCGACCGTGAGCTCGTCGAGCTCGCTCGCGCGGTGGCCAGCGATCCGCGCATCGCGGAGCTTCCCGACGAGACCGTTCGAGCCAGCCTGGTCAAGCGCGCCGAACTCGCCATCGAAGGCGCCGACATCGAGGGCCGGCTTCGGTTCCTCCGGCGAAGGGTGGCACCATCGACGATCGAGCGCCCACGCGCCTCGGGCGATTTCCGCGGCCCCCCGGGGCCTTCGGCACCGCGCTGGCCGGATGGCGCGGCCCACACCGAACCGGCACCCGGCGTCTCCGACGCCGCCCGTGACCTGGTGACGCGCCTCGATGCGATCGATGCCAAGCTCGACCAGCATCGCGGGGAGCTAGCCCGGGCGCTCGCGGATCTGCCACGAAGCGTCTCACAGGTGGGTGGCACCGCTGTCCCGGCAGACCCCGACCAGGAGGCCGAGCGCCGCCATGCGGCGCTCCTCGAGCGCCTCGTGGCGATCGAGGCGGAGTTCGGACGGCGCCTGGCGGCGGTCGACCTCGCGCAGCGAACGCTCACCGAGGAGCTGACCGAGGCCTTCACCCGCCACGAGGAGGCGCAGCTCAGGATCCTCGAGCGCGAGGAATCCCTGCGCGAGGGCCGCCTCAAGGTCGCGAACGCGCAGCTCGCCGCCGAGACGGTCCGCAAGCAGGCCGCTGAGGCGGAGCTCGAGGTCGCGCGCACGACCCACGCTGCGCGCATGGACGAGGAGCAGATGCGCATGCGCGTCGACGCCGCCCGTCACGCGCAGACGATGCGGGAGCACGAAGACGCCCAGGCTCGCGCACTCGAGCGAGCCGTCGAGGAGTCCCGCATCCTCGCCGCCGAGCAGACGCGCGCCCGCGAGGCACGCACCGCCGAGATCGAGCGCATGGCCCGCCTGCGAAGCCGCGCCGAGTCCGCGGCCACGTCGCGGCGCCTCCGCGAGGCGCGTGAGCGTCGCCGCAACACCGTGGTCTGGGCGTCGGTGGCCTCCGGGCTGCTGCTGGTGGTATTCGGTCTGCTGTGGGCCTCGGGGTTGCTCGAGGGAGCAGCGCAGTACCTGCGCAGCCGGTCCGGATCGCCGGCTGGCCTCACCCAGCCGGACTCGCCCGCGGCGCCTCCGGCCAGCGCTGGCCCAGCGACCGCGCCGACACGAGCCCGACCCACCCGCTGATCGGACGAACCGCCGACCCGGAAGCACAAGACCCCACGCGAGGAGGCGCCATGAAGCTCGAACGGATGCTGGAGATGTGCAAGCGCGATCAGTGGAAGGTCGGCGACCTCGACTGGAGCAAGCCACCTCGCAAGCTCTCCAAGGCCGACGAGATCGCGATCGTCCAGCTCTTCACCGACATGGCTGGCATCGAGCGCATGGCGGGCGCGCTCTTCGAGGAGCAACGCCGCAAGACCGACAACCCCATCCTGGGCGAGATCTTCGCCACCTTCGTCACCGACGAGGTCCGCCATTCGCACGCGGCGCAGATGCTCGCCGACTACTACGACGTCCACAAATACAAGGCGTACCAGCCCAACCCAGCTCTCACGAAGTTCTACCCCCACTTCGTGAAGACGATCCGCTTCCTGTCGCCGGAGATCGCAACCGTCTACATCACGACCGGCGAGCTGATCCTGGACGTGGCGTTGCTGCGCTCGATCAACGACTACGTCGCGGACGACATGAGCCAGCACGCGATGGACCTCATCAACCGCGACGAGTCGCGGCACATCGCGATCGACTTCCACATGAGCGAGTACTACGCCTCGAAAGAGTACCTCGAGGAGCTGAAGGGCGAGCCACGGCGCCCTCTGTCGGAGCAGATTGCCGCGTGGACCGCCTTCGCCGGGCTCTTCTATTACGCCCGGCCGTTCTTCAAGAGCGTCTTCTTCGAGCCGATGGACCTGGTCGACCCGTCCGGCAAGCGCATCCAGGAGGCCTTCAAGCGCATGCAGCTCCTATCGCTCAAGGACGGTGTCCTCGATCGTCCGTTCCCGCGCTTCCTGGACCGGATGCGGATCCTCTTCGAGCACCCGGTCGCCGGTCCGATCCTGGGGCCGGCCATCGTCCGTCTGCTGGGTGTCGATCCGCGCTTCCTGGTCACGCTCTACGACGACGCGGATGCGCAGCGCGCCCGGAAGATGAGCTTCGACGAGATGGCGGAAGAGGCCGTGTCGCTGAAGTACCAGGCCTCGGCCTGACCACCCCGACGGCTTCGCGGGCCGCGAATGGCCAGGCGGCGGATCTTCGTCGGTGACATCCAGGGGTGCCGGGACGAGCTCGCACGCCTGCTCGACCGGGTCGGCTTCGACCCGGCCATCGACGAGCTCCACCCGGTCGGCGACCTGGTCAACCGGGGCCCTGCCTCAGCCGGCGTGCTCAGGCTCCTGATCGAGGCGGGCGCCGGGGGCGTCCTCGGGAACCACGACCTCCACCTGCTCCGGGTCGCCGCGGGCGAACGCCCCTGCGGCGCCCGGGACACCTTCCACGACGTCCTCGACGCCCCCGACCGCGAGCCGCTCCTGCGCTGGCTCTCGGCGCGCCCCGTGGTCCGACAATGGGACGATTTGATCTTGATCCACGCGGGCTTACACCCGGACTGGACCACCCCGGGCACCCCCCTGGGCCTTGTCGATCGACTCCACGGTGCCACCCACCCTCACGCTTCGCAGGCGGTCTCGTACGCCGTCACCGTCCGCTACTGCGCCCCCAACGGCACCCGCCCCGTCGCCGACTGGCCGCCGCCCCCGGCCCCCTTCCGGCCGTGGTTCGACCACTACCCCACCCACCCCGACGAACGCCGCACCGTCGTCTTCGGCCACTGGGCCCGCATGGGGCTGGTGATCCGCGACCAGCTCCGCGGCCTCGACACGGGATGTGTGTGGGGCCAGCGGCTGACGGCCTGGATCGCCGAGGAGGACCGCTTCGTCCACGTCGACGCGGCCCGCGCCTACTCCGCCCACCGCGACTGACGCCGCGATCCGCTCAAGCGAGCCCCTCACCGCGCGCTCGGCCCCCCCGCCCACCGCGGCTCACGGCCCCTCCAGAACCCCGTCCCTCACCAGCGCGTCCGCGATCGCGCCCGCGATCAACTCGTGCCCGAGCACTGTGGGGTGCGTCCCGTCCACGAAGACCTCGTCCGCCGCCCTCCCGCTCGCGAGCAGCGCCCCCAGCACGTCGATCGCCTCGGGCGCCTCGCGCACGATCGGCGCGTATTCCTCCTCGACCGCCGCCGCCACCGCCGCCGATCCACCGCGCTGCGCCATCCGCCCCCCACGCTGCACCGGCACTACGAACCGCACCCGCGCGCCCGCTTCACGCGCCAGCTCGCGGATCGCCGCCAGGTTCGCGCGCAGCTCGTCGGGCGACACGCGCACCTTCCCACCCACCTTCGGCTCGCCGCCGTAGAGCCACTCGCCGAGCGGCGTGGCGATCATTCCGTGCGGCACGTTCCAGAAGAAGAGTGACGCGCGGGCGAGCCCCGAGATCGGGTTGTCGAGCCGCGCCGCGAGCTCGCGATCGCTGAGCCCGGTGGCGGTGCGCTTCGAGTCGTTGTGCCCCACGTACGTGATCACCAGATCGGGACGCACGACGTCCGGCCTCAAGCGCCGCTCCAGGTACGCGAGCGTCTGGCTCGAGCTGAACCCGGCGACGCCTCCGTTCAGCACCTCCACCTCGCGCCCGAGCGCCGCGCCGAGCTTCTCGCCCAGCCACGCCGAGAACGTCTCGCCCGCCGCGACCTCGACGCCGTAGCAGCTCGAGTCGCCCACCGCGAGCACGCGGCTCACCCCGTCCCGCCGCGCGGGAATCCCGCTCAGCCCGCGCAGCGGCCGGTAGTTCTGCCAGCCGATCCGCGCGTCGTACGTGAACTCGGTGTGCGCGAGGTCGGGCTCGGCCCACACGTCGATCCACCGCCCCACCCGCAACACGCCCTCGCCGACGGCGAAGAACGCGAGCGCCGCCACCAGCGAGAACGCGACGCGCCGCGCGATCACCCCTTCATCGCCGCGATCGCGATCCCCGGCAGCTTCACCAGCGAGGGCGCCGCCTCGTACGCCGTGAGCTTGCGACCGAGCTCACCGCCACCCTTGTGGGTCACGAACCAGGGCGGTTTGGGCGCCATCGTGAACGGCCCGCGGATCACGGTCTTCTGCGGGCGATGGAACATGAGGGCGTTGTGCACCACGCCGATCCCGCTGCGCACGTCCTCGAGCGTGTGCCCGGGGAAGGCCCCCCAGGTGGTCCACACCAGACCGTACGCGAGCGCCGCCCACTGGTTGATCGCGACGGTCCCGAAGCGCAGCCCGCTCACCGCCCTCTCGAACGCGGCGCCCACCGCCGGGTCGCCGAGCGTCTTCGGGCTCGCCACGATCGAGCACGAGAGCGTGCCCCACAACGTGTCGTTGGCGAACGCCGTCGCCTTGCCGAGGAAGTCGACCGCGTCGCTCGCGGGCAGCCCGGTCTCGGCGAGCACCGCGCACCACGCCTCGGTGGTGAAGGCGGGATCGTCACGCCGCGACGGATCGACGCCCGCGACCAGCGTCCACGGCAGCCGCGCCCCGCTTCCCTCCCCGATCCGCTCCGCCTCCGGATGCGCCGCAACGTAGCGCTGGTAGCGACCCTCGGAGCCCGGGTAATACGCCTGCCGAGGCTTCACACCCGCGAGCACCTTCTTGAGCCGCGCCAGGAACGCCTCGCGCTGCGGCCAGCCCGCGTGCGTCACGAGAACCTTGGCGGCGTTGCAGTTGTGGGAGGCGTTGTTGGCGAGCATCGTCGCCACGTTCTCCGCCTGGAACTGGAGCTCGGCGTCGCTCCAGTCGCCGGGCACCAGGATCACCGGCGTGACGCAGCCGAGTTCGCTCGTGAAGCGCTTCGAGACCCTCGGCTTGCCCGCCTTCTTCGCGGCCTCCTGCTCGGGACCCGGCGGGCCCCACACGATGATGTCGTGGACGCGATCCGAGCCGGTCATGTGGATCTCGTCGACGCCCGGGTGATGGACCAGGAAGTCACCCTCGGCGGAGTCGCCGTAGACCACGCGCAGGTAGCCCTCGTCGATCAGCGGCTGGAAGCCCTTCTCCACGAAGGGTCCCGTGTAGTCGTTCACCGGGTTCATCTTGAGGACGCACACCTGGTTCTCGACGAAGAGCTTGTAGAGCACGTCCATGGGGCCGATGCTCGCGACGTTTCCGGCGCCGAGCACCAGCGCGACCTTGCCGGTGTCGGCGACCTCGCCCTGCTGGTACGCCCAAGCCATCCCGCCGATCACCTCGTCGCGCGCCACCCCCGGCTCCATCCAGACCTCGGCCGCGAGCTTGGGGAACATCATCGGGTCGAGCGTCTCGCGCGGGAACACGTTCGCGACCACCTGACCGTCGGATCGCACCGAGAGCTGCTTCGCCTCGAGGCGCGGCCGGCCGTGCTTGCGGATCTCGTCGAGCACCAGCGCGAGCAAGCGCAGGTTGCGCAGCGTGGTCATCGGCCCGCCGAGCCAGTTCTCGGCGGCGACCGGATCGTCGGCGGCGATCCCCTTCGCGGCGTTGGCCGCCGCGACCAGTCCATCGGCGCTCTCCGCCGTGGCCTTGATGCAGCGCCTCAACAGATCGATGCGCGCCGGCACGCCGAGGCGCGCCCAGCGGCCCTTGCTGTCCTGAAGCACGCTCACCGCGCGGTGGAGCTCGTCCTTGGGCGTGGCCTTCATCGTCGCCATGTCTCTCCTCGTCGCCGCCTCCCGAGAGGCGTCCGCCGAACCGATCGAGCGATTCTAACCCGCGCCGGCACGCCGCTCGCCCGATCCACCTCGCCGCGGGGGCCGCCCAGTCACTCGAGGAGCCGGCGGAAGTCGGCGAGCGCGGCGTCGCGACGCCGGCTCCGAGGGCGATGCGGCTGGAACAGCACCACGTCGGGATGGAGCAGCGCGCAGAGCCGCTCCGGGCATGGGCGCGCACCGCGCCGCCGCGAACGGGCGCATCAGCGCGCCGCTCCGCCGTTCGCCGCGCCTCGCAGCCGCCACAGGCCGAGGCTCTTGTCGCGATAGCGAGGATCCTCGACGTCGTCCGCCTCGCTCACGAGGCGCTCGGGCTCGCCCAGCGAGAACGGCGCGCGGCGCAGGTCGATCGGGCGCCAGCCGCCGAGCGGCCCGTCCTGGCTCGGGCGCTCGCGGTGGCTCGTGAACGTCGTGGCCAGCAGGTACCGGGACCCGCTGCGCGCGAAGTTGGCGAGCGCGGCGAGCACGTGGCGGTTCTTGAGGTGGACCAGCACGTCGCGGCACACGATCAGGTCGACGCACGGCAGCGGATCGCGGGTGATGTCGAGCGACACCAGCTCGCGCCCTTCGCCTCCCCAGCTTTCCCGGCTGCGTCGCGCGAGCTCCTCCACCACCTCCACACCGACGTAGCGCTCGAGCTCGAGCGCCATCTCGCGGAACCAGTGGCCGTCGCCGCAACCGGCGTCGAGCACGCTCCTCACCCCGAGCTCGCGCACCAGCGCGGGGAGCGCCTGCCGCACACCGCGGGTGCGCGCGAGCGTCGAGCCGCGCCCCGACACCGTCTCGGGCTCGAGCCAGCCGCGCCGCTCGTAGAGCTCGGTGAACGCCGCACGCATGTGGTGGCGCGGCGCGAGCACCGGGCGCACCCGTCGCAGCGCGCGGACCGCCACGTCAGGGAGCGACCGTCTTCGAGAACAGGTTGAGTACCACCACCCCTGCGACGATCAGCGCGATCCCCGCCAGCGCTCCTCGATCGAGCGCCTGCCCGTACACGACCCACGCCACCAGCGTGATGAGCGCGATCCCCACCCCCGACCACACCGCGTACGTCACCGCGACCGGGATGGTCTTGAGCGTGAGCGACATGAAGTAGAAGGCGCTCGCGTAACCGGCGACCACCACCAGCGACGGCGCCAGGCGCGTGAAGCCCTCGCTCGACTTGAGCGCGGACGTACCGGCCACCTCGCTCACGATCGCGATCGCCAGGGCCAGCCACGGGTTCATTTGACCTCGGTCCACATCGGCGTGCCGAGCGCGCCCGTCACTCGCCACGCCGCGGCACCGAGCCCACCTCGAGCTTG
>CAYMQR010000042.1:0-17001 GCA_964392195.1 uncultured bacterium
CCCTGAGCCGCGCGCGTCCGCGGTGCAGCAGCACCCGCTGATTGGTCTCGGAGAGGCCGAGCGCGTTGCACACCTCGTCCGACTCCCAGCCTTCCACGTCGCGCAGCGTGACGACCATCTTCTGCGCCGCCGGAAGGGTCTCGAGCGCCACCTCGAGGAACCGCAGCGTCTCGGCGTCGAGGAGCGCGCGCTCGGCCGAGCCGCGGCGCCAGTCGCGCGGCGGCTCCGCCCAGTGGCCGCCGCGCGCGCCGTCGCCGCTCTCGCCGGCGTAGGTGAAGCGCTCGGGCGCCACGCTCGGCGCGGTGTCGGCGAGCTCGCGCGCCACCGACTCGTCGAACGACGAGAACGGCAGGCAGCGCGCCTCGCGCACCGCGCGGGTGCGCGCTTGGTTGGCGACGATGTGCGAGATCCAGGTCTTGAGCGACGACCGCCCCTCGAAGCGGTGGAGCCCCTCGAGCACCGCGATCCAGCTCTCCTGCACGACCTCCTCGGCGACGTCGTGGGTGCGCACGTAGAGCATCGCCACCCGGATCAGGCCGGAGTGGAGCTCGTCGACCAGCTCGAGGAAGGCGCGCTCGTCGCCGCCGCGCAGGCGTTCGAGGAGGGTGAGCTCCGCCGGGCGCGCGAGCGGCGGCGCGGCGAGCGGTTCGAGAGCCGACGGGGTCGTGTGGACGGAGAGTGTGTTCACGATGGACTCCACGCCCGGAGCTGGGCATCGACGAACGAAGAGGGGCTCGCGAGGACGCAGCCGCGCGCTTCGAGCTCGTGAAGCAGCGCGATCGCGGACGGATCGAGGAAGGTGACGCCGGCGAGGTCGAGCACCACCTGCGGATGGACCGCGAGGCGCGCGCTCGCGACGCGCTCGAGCTCGGGCACCCACGCACCGATGGCGCGTCCCTCGAGGACGAGGGTCGCGGGCTCGTGGACTTCGCCGGGGATCTCGGAGATGCGCAACATGGTCGCCACGAGCGCGGCCCTTGTGCAGCCCGCGCGCCAACTCGCGGCGCGGCATTCGCGGCCCCGGGGCCGGCGTGGTCGACCGCGAAATCACGAGGAAATCGCCGCGCCGGCGGCGCGGCGCCGCTGGCCCGGCCGGCCCGCGACGGTTCGCGGCCGCGAAATCCCGCGCCGCCCGCGCGCGGCCGCGAGATGTCGCGGGGAGCGTCGCGGCCTCAGCCGCGACGGATCGCGGCCGCGGCGGCGCTGTCACCCGGCTCGCGGCGCTGCAACGCGCGGCCACCTCCGATCGACGGAGGAGCTCGCTCGTCCTTCCTCCTCGAGAGCTCGATGCCGACCCCTCCCCAGCGCCGCACTCCCGCCGAGATCCTGCGCATCCTCACCGAGGGCACCGCCGCCGGCACCGGCGACGCCTCTTTCCGCTCGCTCGCCCGCCACGCCGCGCTGGCGCTCGGCGCGCGCTACGCGTTCGTCGCGGAGACCGTGAGCGCGCTCGAGTCGCGCTCGCTCGCCTACTGGGAGGGTTCGGACTTCGGCGAGGGCTTGAGCTACCGGTTCCCCGGGACACCCTGCCAGCGGGTCGCCGCCGCGCCCGAGGGCTCGCGACGCGCTGCGGCACCGCCGGCCGAGCGCTCACCGGAGCGCGGCGCGCTCACGCTGGCGGAGAAGGAACGCGATCACATCGTCGCCGTGCTCGAGGCGACCGGGTGGGTGATCGAGGGGTCGGAGGGCGCCGCGTGCGTGCTCGGGATCCACGCCAGCACCCTGCGCAGCCGCCTCGAGAACCTCGGCGTCCGGCGCCGTGTCACGTGATCGGGACGGCGCCGCGGCGCCGCTCGCCACCCCCTCCGGGCCTTTGTTGACGCTCCGCGCAACGAGGTGGTAGCCGTTACGATCACGCGGTGCGTCGTCCGTCGCATCCGCAGGCTCGGCCGCGTCCGCGCGCAGGGTGGAGGAACTCATGGCCAAGGTCATCAAGCGGTACGGCAACCGGAAGCTCTACGACCTCGACTCGTCCACCTACGTCACCCTCCACGAGATCGCCGACATGGTGAAGCGCGGCGAGGACATCCAGGTCATCGACAACCGCACCAAGGAAGACCTGACCGCGGTCACCCTCACCCAGATCATCCTCGAGGAAGAGAAGGCGCGGCACAGCGTGCTGCCGCTCACGTTCCTGAAGCGCATCATCCAGCAGAGCGGCGAGTCGCTCTCGGAGCTGGTCGCGCGGGTCAACCCGCAGGCCGCGCTGACGCCGCTCAAGGACGCGATCGAGGAGACCGAGAAGGGGATCCTGAAGCTCTTCGAGCGCGGCGAGGTCACCCTCGACGAGGCGCGCGAGGTGGTGCGCGAGATCTTCGCTGCGCCGCGCCGAGGCGTCGAGGACTTCCAGAAGAAGTTCGACGAGCGCATGCGCTTCGCGCTCGAGAGGGTCACCGGGGTGTCGTCGCTGCACGGCCAGGTGCGCGAGCTCGAGAAGAAGATCGCCGAGCTCGAGAGCGAGCTGGCGCGGAAGTCGCGCGCCGAGACCGGCCGCGCGCGCCGCCGCCGCGCGCAGGCCGCCGCCGCGAACGGCGAGAAGGTGGCGTAGGGCTCAGCCGAAGAAGCGCGAGCGGTGGGCCTCGCGGGTGGTGTCGAGGGCGCGCTGGATCGTGGCGCGCAGCTCGTCGCGGATGCGCGTGACGGCGAGGTAGTCGTCGGCGCCCTTGCCCTTGCGCTTGGCGGTGAGGGTGGGCGCGCCGAGCTGGATCCGCCACTTGCTGGGCAGCGGGACGAGGCCGAGCGGGCCGAGCAGCGGCAAGGTCGGCGTGATCGGTAGCGTGGGCAAGCCCACCA
Organism: uncultured bacterium; assembly: GCA_964392195.1. GTDB lineage: Bacteria > JADJOY01 > JADJOY01 > JADJOY01 > JADJOY01 > JADJOY01. Next base: position 2,794 of record CAYMQR010000042.1, read on the forward strand.
GCTTCCCGAGCCGATCGAAGCGGGTGACGATCGGGTGGATCTCCTCGCTGCCCACCACCGCGCACGGCACCAGCGGTGCCTTGTGGCGGATCGCCACCGACACGAAGCCGCCGCGCCCGAAGTCCTCGAGCTGGTAGCGGTCGCGGTAGCTCTTCGTCATCCCCTGGACGCCTTCGGGGAACGCGATCACCACGCCGCCCGCGGCGAGCACCCGCTCGGCGTTCTCCTGGCTCGCACGCAGCCCGCCGAGGCGCGCGGTGAGCGGGCCGATCACCGGGAAGTCCCACGCCGTGTCGTCGACCAGGAAGCGCACCTCGCGCCCCGCCGGCGCGGCGTCGCGGACGGCGCGCGCGATCATCAGCCCGTCGTACGGCAGCAGGCCGGCGTGGTTGGCCACCACCAGCGCTGGACCCGTGGGCGGCACGTTCTCGAGTCCACTCGCCTCGACGCGCCAGTAGCTCGTGTAGAGGAAGTCGAGGATCGGCTCGAGGCGCGCGGCGAGCGCGGGATCGGCGGTGCGCTCGCCGTCGGGCTCGCCGCCTTCGCGGCCGGCCAGCTCGCGCCACAGGCCGCGCAGCGTGTCCAGGGTGGTGAGCTCGCGGAGGCCGTCGGCGAGCTCGAGCAGGCGACGCACCAGGCCCACCTGCGTCATCGCCTCGCCCGAGATGCCGCCGCTCGCGGACAGGCCACGCGCGCCGCCCTCGGCGGCCGCGAGCAGCTCGTCGATGCGCTCGTCGATCTCGGCGCCGCGTTCGATGGGGATCTCGCGGCGCGCCGCGCCGGCCGTGGATCGCGCGCGCGGTGACGGCGCCGACCCGGCGAGGGCCGCCTCGAGGCGGCTCTCGAGGCGCTCGAAGGTCGTGCCAGGCGCGCCGCCGGCGCGCTTCGCGGCGGGCGCGTTGCGCGCGGCCTTCGGCGGCTCGTCGCCGGCGTCGATGACCAACTCGCGGACGCGCCGCGAGGGGGGACGCCGCGGCTTCGCCGCGGGCCGCTCCGCGGCGCGCCCGGGGTGAGTGGGCGGCGCCGCGAGCACGTCGGCGCCCGGCGAGCCCACCGTGGGGCCGGCCGCCTCGCTGCGGCGCCTGGCGCGCGCCGAGCCGGGCGTGTGCTGGAAGCTCGAGAACGGATCGCGTCCGAGGACCGGCTTGGTGGTCATGGCGGGGCGGGCGGAGCGGGAGGTACGCGGCGGCTCGGGAGGCGCGGATGCGAGGAGCGGCGAAGCGCCAGCGCGCGGCTCAGCTCTCGCCCTTCCTCTTGATCTCTCTGGCGAGCGCCGCGAACGCCTCGGCGCCCGCCGAGTCGGGGGCGTACTCGAAGATCGTCTGGCCGTGGCTCTGCGCCTCGTCGATCTTCACGTTGTAGCCGATCACGGTCTTCGCGACCCGCCCGCGGAAGTGCTCGCCGAGCTTGTCGAGGATCTCGTTGGCGAGGCGGGTGGGCCGGTAGAGCGTCGGCACCACGAGCGTGATGCCGAGGTGCGGCCGGTGGTAGCGCTCCTTGAGGCTCTCGATGGTGTCGACGATCTCGGCGCAGCCGTCGAGGGCGAGGAACGTGAGGTTGACCGGGATCACCACCTCGAGGGTCGCGAGCAGCACGTTCATCGACAGCAGACCGAGGGAGGGCGGCGAGTCGAACAGGATCCAGTCGTAGCCGCGCACCTTGTCGATCTGGCGGGCGAGGCGCTCGGTCCAGTCGCGGTCGGCGTCCGAGGTGATCGGCAGGTTGGTGAGCGACTTGTTGGCGACGATCACGTCGAGCCCCTCGATGCGGCTCGGGATCGCCACGTCGCGCGGGTGCACCGAGGGATCCGCCAGCAGGTCACGCACCGTGCGCGTGGCACCCCGCACGTCGAGCCCCAGGCACTTGCCGGCGTGCCCCTGCGGGTCGAGGTCGACGATCAGCACGCGCTCCTTGCGCTTGAGCGCGTAGTAGCCCCCCACGTTGACCGTGAGGGTGGTCTTGAGGCTGCCGCCCTTCTCGTTGATGAAGGCGATGCGGCGGGTCATGGAGGGTGGGAGCGCGGGCGGCGGGTGGCGAGCGCCAGGCAGAGATAACGCACATCGCGAGCGCGGCTGGCTACCCTGCGGGAAGCGCGCGCCGCTCGGCCGCCGTTCGATTGACCGACTCTTCCACCATGGGCTAGCTTCGCGCCCCCACGTCGGCGTCCGTGACCTTCGCTCGCGCGCCGCGCAGCCCACCACCGAAGAGCCTCCCCGCCGATGGATCAGGACTCCCTGAGCCTCGATCGCCGAATCCTCGTCGTCGCCGGCAAGGGCGGCGTGGGGAAGAGCACGTTCGCCGCGGCGCTCGCCCTCAACGCGGCGCGCGCCGGGCTCAAGACCCTGCTCATCGGCTCGGACGTGCGCGAGGGGCTGAGCCACTGCCTCGGCACCGAGAAGCTCGTCTACAAGACTCGCCAGATCGAGCAGAACTTGTGGGGCTCGAACATCTCGGGGCGCGAGAGCCTCGAGGAGTTCCTGATCCTCAAGCTCAAGGTCAAGCTGCTCTACGACCAGCTCCTCAAGCGCGACCTGTTCCACTACTTCATCGCGGCGGCGCCCGGGCTCGAGGAGCTCTTCATCCTCGGCAAGATGTGGTTCCTGTGCCAGCCCGACGGCTCGGGGATCAAGGGCGTCCAGTTCGACCGGATCGTCTTCGACGCGCCCGCGACCGGGCACGGCGTGAGCCTCTTCAAGACGCCGCAGGTGATCCTCGACACCATCCGCGTGGGACCGATCCACCACTACACCAAGGACGTCCTCAAGCTGCTCACCGACCCCACCCACACCGCGTTCCACATCGTCACGCTGCCCGAGGAGATGCCGGTCAACGAGTCGCTCGAGCTCGATCACACGGTGCGCGTCGACGTGGGGATGCACCGCGGCACCACGTTCGTGAACGGCGTCTACCCGGAGGTGGTCCCCGAGGCGCTCGCGAACGTGTGGGAGCGGGTGCGCGCCAACCCCGCGCGGCTCGCCACTGAAGCGGGAGTGGACCTCGAGCCCAAGGTCGCCGAGGCGCTGGTGGAGGGCGCCGAGCGGGTGCTGGCGCGGCGCAAGCTCGGCGAGGTCTATCTCGAGCGGCTGCGCACGGAGATGGCCGGGCCCAAGGTGCTGGTGCCGTACCTCTTCGACGTCCAGCCGGGGCGCCCGCTCACCGACGCGGTGGCGGCGGCGATCCTCGAGCAGGTGGGCGTGGAGGCGCTCGGGCTGCCGATCCCCGCCAACCGCGCGAAGCTCAAGCCGGGGAGGCGAGGTTGAGCCTGAGCCGCACCCTCGCCGGGAAGCGCGTCATCATCTGCTGCGGCAGCGGCGGGGTGGGGAAGACCACCGTCTCCGCGTCGATCGCCCTCGAGCACGCCCTCGCCGGCAAGCGCACGGTGGTGTGCACGATCGACCCCGCCAAGCGCCTCGCCAACTCGCTCGGCCTCGACCGCCTCGACAACGAGCCGCGTCCGGTTCCCGCCTCGGCCTTCACCGACGCCGGGCTCGACGCCAAGGGCGGCGAGCTGCACGCGCTCATGCTCGACACCAAGCGCACCTTCGACGCGCTCGTCGAGCGCTACGCGCCGAGCGCCGAGATCCGCGACTCGGTGCTCAAGAACCGCATGTACCAGAACATCTCGAGCGCGCTCGCCGGCAGCCACGAGTACATGGCGATGGAGAAGCTCTACGAGCTGACCCAGAGCGGAAACTACGACGTGCTGGTGCTCGACACGCCGCCCACCAGCTTCGCGCTCGACTTCCTCGAGGCGCCGAGCCGCATCAACCACTTCGTCGCCAGCGACGTCCTCGACAAGTTCCTGCGCCCGTACTTCCGGCTCGGCCACTTCGGCTACAAGATGGTGCAGAAGGGCATGGGGCGGACCTTCCAGGTCCTCGAGAAGCTCACGGGGCTCGAGGTGCTGAGCGAGATCGCCGACTTCTTCGACGCCTTCGATGCGCTCTTCGACGGCTTCCGCGAGCGCGCCGACCGCGTCGCCGAGCTGATCCGCTCGCCCGACTCGGTGTTCATGCTGATCACCGGACCGCGCCCGGACACGCTCGCCGAGGGGGTGTTCTTCTACGAGAAGCTCGTCGAGCTCGAGATGCCGTTCGGTGCCTTCGTGGTGAACATGGTCCACGAGCCGTTCGACCGCGGGAAGCGCTTCGCCAAGACCATCGACAAGCTGCGCACCAACGCCAGGTCCAGCAAGGCCGAGAGCGCGGTGGGGGTGCAGCTCCTGCGCGCGCTCGCCCAGACCTACCGCGACCACGAGGCGCTGGCCGAGCGTGAGGCGCTCTACCTCGACGAGCTCAAGGAGCGCGTCGGCCGCAAGAACCTCCAGATCTTCCGCGTGCCGTTCCTCGACGACGACGTCCACGATCTCTCCGGGCTCAAGCAGGTCGCCGACCAGCTCTTCCGCCCGGAGTGACGCCGCGCGGCCGCAGCGGCGCGCCCCGCGAACCAGGAGGCCCGCCGTGAGCACGTCCGCCCGCGACCATCTGCTGTGCACGATCGAGGACGGCGTGGCGCGCGTCGTGCCCAACCGCCCCGAGCGCATGAACGCGCTCTCGCCCGAGATGGTCGAGGGCATGAACGAGCTGTTCCCGAAGCTCGAGCAGGATCCCGGCGTGCGGGTGGTGGTGATCCAGGGCGCCGGCGACCACTTCCTCGCCGGCGGCGACGTGAAGGGGTTCCACGAGCGGCTGTCGCTCACGCCGGCCGAGCGGCGTATCCTCTTCGAGGGGATCGTGCACCGCCTTCACCCGGCGGTGATCTGCCTCAGGCGGATGCCCAAGCCGGTGGTGGCGAGCGTGCGCGGCGCGTGCGTCGGCTTCGGGATGTCGCTGATGATGGCGTGCGATCTGGCGATCGCGACCGAGGGCTCGTTCTTCATGATGGGCTACTGCAACATCGGCGCGTCGCCCGACGGCGGGGGTACCTACGCGCTGCCGCGGCTCGTGGGGGTGCGCAAGGCGATGGAGATCGCGCTCCTCGGCGACCGCATCGAGCCGGCCGAGGCGCTGCGGCTCGGTCTCGTCAACCGCGTCGTCGCGGACTCGGAGCTCGAGGAGGCGACCGCCAAGCTCGCTCGCAAGCTGGTGCGTGGGCCGACCGCGGCTTACGGCCGCACCAAGCAGCTCCTCAACGAGTCGCTCGACCGGCCGCTCCCGGCGCAGCTCGCCGCGGAGGCGGTCGGGATCGCCGAGTGCGCCGCCGGCCCCGAGTTCGCCGAGGGCGTCACCGCCTTCGTCGAGAAGCGCCGCGCCAGCTTCAGTCCGGGGTAGGGCGCGATCCGCCCTTGGCGGGGCGGGGGGCTGGACCAGCCCCCCGAGGAGACTACAGCGCCAGCCCGCCGTCGACGCGGATGACCTCGCCGGTCACGTAGCGGGCGGCGTCGCTGCACAGGAACACCGCCACGTCGGCCACGTCTTCCGGTTGCCCGAAGCGAGCGAGCGCGATGTTGTCGAGGATGCGCTGCTTGTACTCGTCGCCGAGTGCGCCGGTCATGTCGGTCTCGACGTAGCCGAGCGCCAGCGCGTTGACCCGCACGTTGCGCTTGCCGAGCTCGCGCGCCAGCGACTTGGTGAGCCCCACCAGCCCCGCCTTGGCAGCAGAGTAGTTGGCCTGCCCGGGCAAGCCGGCGAGGCCGCTCACGCTGGTGATGTTCACGATCGCGCCGCGGCGCGCCTTCACCATGATCGGCGCCACTTCCTTGCAGAAGTAGAAGGCGCCCGAGAGGTTGACGTCGAGGACGCGCTGCCAGTCCTCGAGGTCCATTCGCAGCACCAGCTTGTCGCGGGTGAGGCCGGCGTTGTTGACGAGGATGTCGACGGTGCCGAACGTGGCCTTCACGTCCCGCACCATCGCCGCGACCTGCGCCGCGTCGCCGACGTCCGCGCGGTAGCTCTTCGCCTGGCCGCCCGCGCCCTCGATCGCCGCCACCAGCTCGGCGGCGAGGTCGTCGCGCCTCGCGTAGTTGAACGCGATCGTGGCGCCGCGCGCGGCGAGCGCCTGGGCGATCGCGCGGCCCACGCCGCGGGTGGCGCCGGTGACGATCGCGACCTGTCCGGCGAGGGCCTCGCTCATGGGCGATCTCCGGGAGCCGGGCGGCGCACGCCGCGGCGTGCGCCGCCGCTCCGCCTGCGCCGCGGCTCGGCGGTGGGGATGTCGTCCTGTGGCGTGGCGGGGCCGACGATCGCGCCGGCCAGGTCCCAGCCCTGCGCGTCCTCGATCCGCACCCGCACGAACTCCCCGGCCACGGCGTCGCCGTCGGTCAGGATCACCGAGCCGTCCACCTCCGGCGCCATCGCCTCGCTGCGGCCGATGCCGAGGAGCTCGCTTTCGGGATGCTCGCCCTCCACCAGCACGAGCTGCTCGGTGCCGACCTCGGCGCGCTGGATCGACTCGGTGATGGCGGCCTGGTGGGCCATCAGCTCGTCGAGGCGCGAGCGCGCGGTGAGCTCGTCGACGCGCCCGGGCAACGTCGCGGCGTGGGTGCCGTCCTCGGGTGAGAACGTGAAGGCGCCCACCCAGCGGAACCGGTAGCGATCGAGGAGCGCGAGCAGCTCGTCGAACTCGCGGCGCGTCTCGCCCGGGTAGCCGACGATCACGGTGGTGCGAAGCGTGAGGTCGCGGACGCGCTCGCGCAGCCGGTCGAGGGCGGCGAGGAGCCCGTCGCTGCCGTAGGCGCGTCGCATCGAGCGCAGGATGCGATCGCTCGCGTGCTGCAGCGGGATGTCGAGGTAGCGCGCGAACGGCGCGCCCGAGTCGAGGAGCTCGATCACCGAGTCGCTGACCGCCGTGGGGTAGGCGTAGAGCAGCCGGATCCAGCGCAGGCCGCGCACCGCGCCCAGGGCCTCGAGGAGCTTGCCTAGGTCGGGGCCGCCGGCGGCGCCGCCGCGCAGGTCGCGGCCGTAGGACGTGAGGTCGTGGGCGACCAGCACCAGCTCGCGCACGCCCGAGTCGGCGAGCGCCGTCGCCTCGGCGACCAGGTCGGGAATGGAGCGGCTCGCCTGCGGGCCGCGGATCGCCGGGATGGTGCAGAACGCGCAGCTCCGCCCGCAGCCCTCCGCGATCTTGAGGTACGCGGTGTAGACGGGGGTGGTGCGCAGCCGTGGCGTGGTGGCGGCGGCGTGGAAGGCGTCGGGCGTGGTGGCGAGCGCGCGCGGTGCGTCTTCCTTCTGGAGCAGGTCGACGATCTGGTCGATGCCGGCGGGGCCGAGGAAGTGGTCGACCTCGGGCATCGTCTTCACGAGGTCGGTGCCGTAGCGCTGCGTGAGGCAGCCGGCCACCACCAGGCGCTGGATCTTGCCCGCCTCCTTGAGGCGCGCTGCCTCGAGGATGGTGTCGATCGACTCCTCGACGGAGGCCTGCAGGAACGAGCAGGTGTTGACGATGACGGTGTCGGCGTCGCCGTCGTCGGCGACCACCTCGTAGCCCTTGGCCGCGAGGGTGCCGAGCATCCACTCGCCGTCGACGCGGTTCTTGGCGCAGCCGAGCTGGATGAGCCGGACGCGGTTGCCGGCGGGCGGCTCGGCGCAGGTGCGCTTGGTGCGCGCCGCGCGGGGCTTCGATGCTGCTTTCGGCATGTGGCGAGGGGGATGCGGCGCGGGGATTCGCGCGCCGCGCAGCCGGCGAACCGTACCACCCGCTACGGGTCGGTACAAAGGTGGGATCCGGGCCGAGGCGCGGGCGCGATCGCGGCCCGCGGACACGCGCGGCGGCGCTCAGCCGGCGCCGGCCGGGTGGAAGCCGTAGAGCCCGTCGAGCAGCGCCGGCACCACCAGGAGCCCGCTCCGCGACAACGAGCTGCCGACGGTGGCGGCGTCGTTGGCCGCGATCGGCTCGCGGTCGAGCACCGCGCCGCTCGCCGCGTCGACGACGTAGAGCGTGAGCCCGAACAGTGCCCCCGGCGGCGCGCCCACGATGTACGCGAGACCGTTCGCCGCGTGCACCGCGATCGAGCGCGAGCCGAACTCGCTCGACGTCCAGAGCAGCTCGGCGTGGTCGCCGGCGTCGCGCAGCGCGAGGGCCGCGGCGTCGAGCGCGCCGGTCGGGATGATGGTGCCGTCGGCGGCGGTGCACAGGCTGCCGAGCGGCGAGAAGCCGAGGTCGTAGCTCCAGATCATCGCGCCGGTGCGGGCGTCGAGCGCGAGCACGTGGTTGGCGGCGTCGTTCACGTAGAGGCGCTTGCCGTCGGCGGAGATGTCGGGGCTCGAGGCGCTGCCACCCTCGAGCGTCGAGTTCTCCCACAGCGGCTCGACGCGCGGCGCGGCGCCGCCGACGTATCGCATCGCCACCAGCTTGGTGGGCGGCGCGGCGGGGTCGGTGAGGGTGAAGAAAAAGCGCCCCGACGCGAAGTCGATGCTCGGCGTGTTGGCGGCGTAGCAGGTGCCGTCCGCCTTGCCGGTGAAGCAGTCGTAGGGGCTCGAGGTGGCGGGGTCGTAGGTGACGCCGGGGAGCGTGGCGTAGGGCTCCATCGCGAGGGCGCCGGTGGCGCGCTCGAGGACGTAGAGCCGGCCGATCTGGGTCATGAAGAGGACGCGACCGTCGGGGGTGAACTGGGCGCTGATCGGGTAGCCCTCGATCGGCGTCTTCCAGCGCACCGCGCCGTCGGCGGTGAAGCTCACCATCGCGCGGTCGTCGCCGTGGTAGAGGTTGCCGTCGGTGTCGATGAGCGGAGACGAGGTGGCGGCGAGGCCGTTCACCTCGCTGCTGCACCAGCGCTGCGCGCCGGTGATGCCGTCGATCGCGAACAGGTAGCAGCCGGCGTCGGTGGAGCCGCCGAGGCGGGGGCCGACGCCCACGTAGACGGTGTCGTCGGGGCCGATCGTGGCGGCGGCGGCGATGATCCGGCCCGACACCGCGTGGAACGCGGCGCTCACGTCGGCCGGGCCGTCGAAGGGCACCGAGTCGGTGTTCCTGGCGTCGGCGTGGATCGCACCCCAGCCGCTCGTGGAGTAGGGCGGCGCGATCCCGCCGCTGCCTCCGCTCGCGCCGTCACCGCTGCAGGCGGCCGCGGCGAGCAGGGCGTACCCGACTGTGCGTGGGACGGCGAAGCGGCGATCGAGGGCGAGGGGACGTGTCATCGCGCGGTCTCCTCGCGCGCCGAGGGAGCGGTCGGACGCGCTCGCCGGCGGGCGGTCGTGAACGGCTTGCGCGCAAGGTGTACCGCGCGTGGGTGTCTCGATCCGAGCGGCGCCGTGTCGGCTCGCTGCGGTCCGGCGGCGGCCAAGCCGAAAGTGATTGCAAATCGAAAGCGACTCATATTTGCTATTTGCAAATATCAGAGCCCGGCGGTCCCGCACCGCCGGAGCGCTTCCCGGGGGGGACGCCATGCCGATCCGAACCACCGCCACCGCGGCGAACACGTCCGAGGCTTACTCCCATGCCGAGCGCGGCCGCACGGCCGCCGTGTCCTCGCGGCGCGCTCCGGACCCGTCGCCGCTCGCGCAGCGCGTCGCCGCGCTCGAAGCGCGCTTCTTCCCGGCGGCGGTGAAACCGCGCTCGATCGTGGTGTTCGTGCGCCAGCTCTCGACCATGATCGACGCCGGACTGCCGCTGGTGCAGAGCCTCGAGATCCTGTCGCGCCAGCGCGGCGAGCCCACGCTGCGGGCCGTGCTCGCCGACGTGAAGAGCGGTATCGAGTCGGGCGAGACGTTCGCCGAGAGCCTCGCCGAGCACCCGCGGGTCTTCGACGAGCTCTTCGTGAGCCTGGTCGAGGCGGGGGAGATGGGCGGCATCCTCGACACCATCCTGAACCGCCTCGCGACCTTCATCGAGAAGGGCGAGAAGGTCCGCCGCCAGGTGCGCGGCGCGCTCGTCTACCCGGCGGCGATCGTGAGCGTGGCGGTGATCGTGACCGCGGTGATCCTGGTGTTCGTGATCCCCACCTTCGAGAAGCTCTTCGAGGGCGTGGGGGCCCAGCTTCCCGCGCCCACGCTGGTGGTGATCGCCGTCAGCCACTTCGTGCAGCAGTACGTGGTGCTGATCGGGCTCGCGATCGCGGCGGCGGGGTTCGCGATGCGCGCCTTCTACCGCACCGAACCGGGGCGGCGGGTCGTCGACAAGCTTCTGCTGAAGGTGCCGGTGCTCGGCCTGATCCTGGCCAAGGCGGCGGTGGCGCGCTTCACGCGCACCCTCGGCACCATGATCGGCAGCGGCGTGCCGATCCTCGAGTCGCTCGCGATCACCGCGAAGACCGCCGGCAACCGGACGCTCGAGAACGCGATCCTCGCCACCCGCGCGAGCATCAGCGAGGGCCGCTCGATCGCGGAGCCGCTCGCCGAGACGGAGGTGTTCCCCGAGATGGTGGTGCAGATGATCGCGGTGGGCGAGGCGACCGGCTCGATGGACACGATGCTCGCCAAGATCGCCGACTTCTACGACGACGAGGTGGACGTGGCGGTGAAGTCGCTCACTTCGCTGCTCGAGCCGATGCTCATGATCGGCCTCGGCGTCACCGTGGGCGGGCTGATCACCGCCATGTACCTGCCGATCTTCACGGTGTTCCAGCACGTCGCGAACTGAGCTAGCGGGCACCGCCGCGGCGGGGACGGGTGCTACGCTCGCGGCGCCGGTCGCGAAGCCGCGCCACGATCCGATGCTCGAATCCTCCGTCCCCGTTCCCGGTGGCGCGCTCGCAGCCTCGCTCCGCTTCGCCCACGTCCATCGCCGCGAGCTCACGTTCGTACTCGCCGTGGCGGCGGTGGCGTTTCCGCTGCTCACGATCTTCTGGCCGCCGCTCGCCGAGGCGATCGGCGGCACCCGCATCTACCCCGACCTCCTCACCCTGCGCTACGCGACCTACTATGTGGCGCCGATGACGTTCGTGGCGCCGCTGTGGGTGTGCGCGCGGCTCGGCGAGCTGCCCGGTCTCTCGACCCGCCACGTCGCGCTCGACGCGCTCGCGTTCACGATCGCGGCGACACGCAGCGTGCCGGTGGTGACCCTGATCCCGCTCTCGGGCCACGCGCTCTTCCTCTCGTACACCGCGCTCACCACCCGCGATCGGCGCTACGCGGCGCTCGCGGCCGCGGGGCTGGCCGGCACCACGTGGATCAAGCTCGTCGAGTGGCGCGATCCGTTCACGTGGTCGATCGGTCTCGCGCTCGGGATCGGGCTCGCGTGGCTCGCCCGCCGGCCGCCGCCGATCGCTAGTACGTGAGCTGGTAACGGAAGTCGGTCGAGAGCTCGCCCTTGAGCTCGGCGGGTTCGGCGCCGACGCGCGCGAAGCCGACCCGCTCGAGGAGCCGCGCCGACGCCTGGTTGCGGACGTCGACGGTGGCGACCAGTCGGTCGAGGGCGAAGCGCCGCGCCAGCTCCTCGACGAGCCAGCGCACCGCCTCGGTGCCGAACCCCTGACCCCACACCGCCGGGGTCAGCACGTAGCCGATGACCGCGTAGGCGCCGCGCCCGCCGCGGTCGGGGAGGATCGTCGCCTGGAGCGTGCCGATCCAGTCCTCGGGCTCGCGGCGCGCGATCGCCCAGTTGAGCCAGAGCTGGGCGATTTCGGGCGGCGCTCCGCGCGCCAGCGCGGCGAAGCGCCGGGCCAGGCTCGCCGGCGACGTGGGTGGGCTCTCGGGGAGGTAGCGGTAGACGCGCTCGGGGGAGAGGGCGGCGTAGAGCAGCGGCGCGTGGGCCTCGGAGAGGGCCTCGAACCGCAGGCGGGGGGCTATCCGGGCAGCCAGCAGGGGAAAATCTCAGCCTTTTCTGGTCTCAAAACGAATGATTTGTTCGTCTGAGAGAGAACAGTTTGGTAGTCCGAAAGTGAACAGAATGTCAGGCGCGTTGTTTCCGCCCCCTGGTGACCCTGCGGGGCTTCTTTCCGGTGCCCGTGCGGGGCATCCCGGGCGCCCGCAGCGCGCGCTGGAAGGACCTCGAGATCACCTCCAGCGAGCGGTCGTTGCGGTAGGTGATCCCCATGTGGCCGTCGTCGAACTCCTCGACCTGATGCGGGACGCCGAGCGCCTTTGCCTTGGCGCTGAAGATCCGCATCCCGTGGTGGAGGTTGAACTCGTCGTGGGTGCCGCAGTCGAGGAAGAGCGTGTGGAGCTGCTTCAGGTTGGCGGCGTGGCGGTCGAGCATGTGGACGGGATCCCACTCGAGCCAGCGCTGCCACACGTCCTCGCGCAGCAACCCGGTCTTCTCGTCGAAGGGCACGTCGAAGCCCGCCTTGGCGCGCGGGTTGGGCGAATACGCGGCCGCCATGCCCACCGTGTTCACCGCCTGGAAGATCCGCGACGACGAGCGCTTCGCCATCTTCCGCCACGCCGCCACGAACGACGCGGCGCTGCCGCCGTGGCGGCGGAAGGTGTCGAGGGTCTTCGGGAAGTCGGGCAGGTAGCAGTAGAGGAAGTACATGTCGCCGGAGGTGCAGCACACCGCCCGGAACACGTCGGGGTGGCGCATGCCCATCACCAGCGCGCCGTAGCCGCCGCTCGACTTGCCCATCACGGCGCGGGTCGCGGCGCCCGGCAGGGTGCGGTAGCGCTGGTCGACGAACGGCACGAGCTCGTCGATCAGGTGGTCCTCGTAGCGCCCGGTCGCCGACGAGTTGAGGTACTGGCTGCCGCCGTAGTCGGTGAAGCAGTCAGGGAAGACGACGATCGACTCGACCAGCCGCTTCTCGGCGATGAGGCGGTCGCAGCGCTCCGCGAAGGTCTCCGACCACGCGCCGCGGTTGAGCAGCATCTCGCCGCTACCTGTGAAGCCGGCGAGCACGTAGATGGACGGGTAGCTGAAGTGGCCGTCGCGGTAGGAGGGCGGCAGGTAGATCGGCAGACGCCGGACGTGCGGGTCGCCGAGCTTGTTGCCCTTCAGGACCTTGCTCTCGATCGTCTCGATCACCACCGTGCCGGTTCGCATGTCGTCGCCTCGCGGGTCGTGATGGGGGTGTGGTCGCGGCGCGCTCGCGCGGCGCCCGAGTGTCCCGCGCCGCCGCTCCGCTGTCGACCGGGGGCGACGCGCCGCTCGGTCGTCGGCGTTCCACGCGGCGCCCGTGCGGCCCCTCGGCGCGCGGGCTCGCCACTGGTGACTCGTCGTCGGCGGCGGCACACACACGCGTTTCGCAACCCGCAGATTGCGGTTCGCGCGGGATGTGGCTCCGCCGAGCGCGCCCGCGCGCTCCCGGATATCTCACGTTTCGAGGGGAAATCGCGCTCGTCGTCTGACCTCGTGGGGCCTGGCGCGAGTCTTGCTCGGTCGGGCGGCGTCCGTTCCGGATTGCTCCGAGAGCTTGGCGGCCTCGGAGACCCTCGGGAGGGGACGCTGCATGGGGCAGCGTCCCCTCCACCCTGCCGCCTCCCGAAAGGGACGCGGCGCGGCGGCCGGCGCACGGATGGCAGAGGACTTCGGGCTCATGACGCAGACCGGTTTCGACGAGAACGAGAGTTGCCCGATGTGCACCACCTTCCGCGTCCGGTCCGTGCCCTGGAACGTCCGCAGCGGCGCCGGCGACGCGGCGGCGAGCGGCGTGACCGTGTGGGAGTGCTTCGGCTGCGGCCACGTGTGGCGCAAGCCCGCGGCGCCCGCCAGGGTCCGCGAAGCGCGCGTCGCCTGAGTCCGGAGACCTCCGCCGTCTTCTGCTGCGACCGACGATTCGCCGCGATCTGACGGCGACTTGTCGGTCTCGCGACGAACCGGCCTGAGGTTTCCGGGCTGAGCCCGCGGCCGTCGCCCGCGCCTCGCGCGCGTGGGGCTCAGCGCTTGCGGAAGTGGAAGTCGACCGTCATCTGGAACGCCAGCTCGCCGGACGCGTTCACCACGTCCATCGCCAGCGGGTAGAGCGCCTTGCCTTGCTCTGCGAGGTCGCGCTCGACCCTCTCGACTGTCTCGGGCGGCACGTCGATCGTGCACCAGATGTCGTCGTAGACCGGCTTCCTGTAGTCGATGCGGGCGCCCTTCGCGACCAGGATCAAGTCGTTCAGGTCGAAGCTGGTGAGGATCGCGGCGCCGCCGCAGGTCTCGCCGAACGTGAAGAGCGCGCCCGCGTGCTGCATGCCGACGTGGTTGAGGTTCGCGTCCTGGGCCGGGTAGCGCAGCTTCACGTGGCGCGGTCCGGCCTCCTCGAGCACCACGCCGACCTTGCGCACGAAGGGGATGAACTCCTCGACCATGATGCGGGTGCTCTCGAGGTTCACGGGCAGGTCACGCATGCAGGTCTCCGGGGTTTCTCGAAGCGTTTGAGAAAAGATTCTTTTTCATCATCGTCGTAGGCGTAAA
>CAYMQR010000043.1:0-16999 GCA_964392195.1 uncultured bacterium
AGGGACCTGCCCGAGATCGTCGAGGCGTTCACGCGGGTCGGCATCCACGTGCGGCTGCAGACCGCCGGACTCGCCTCGCGCGAGGCCCTCGAGCGCTGCGTCGCGGCGGGCGCCCACGACATCAGCGTGTCGCTCGACACCCTCGACCCCGACCTGCAGGACCGCATCAACGGCGGCTTCCCGGGCTCGTGGAGCCGCGCGATCGACGTCGCCGCGACCATCAACGAGGTGTTCCCCGCCAACGGCACCGCGTTCTTCGGCACCGTGCTCATGCCGTCGAACCTCGGCCACGTGTCGGACGTGCTCGCGTTCGCCACCCGGATCGGCTGGTCGGTTTCGCTGGTGCCCGTGCACGTCTCGGGTCCGACGCGTCCGCGCGGCTTCCGTGCGCTCGACGCGGACGGCAGCCTGACGTTCCCGCCCGACAGCCACGAGCGCGTGCGCGCCGTGGTGAAGGAGCTCAAGGCGCGCCGCCGCGCCGGCCAGCGCCTCTACGACTCCGACGAGTACCTCGACGACGTGGTGCGCTTCGTCACCGGCGAGCCGGTGCGGTGGCGGCGCCGCAACGGCGACGTGTGCGACGCGCCGAGCCTCTACTTCGCGATCGACCCCGCGGGGCGCGTGGCGCCGTGCTGCGACTACCGGCTGAGCGAGGCGTTCCCGGTCCACGACGAGCGCTTTCCCACCTGGTTCCGCGACGGCGTCGTGCACCGCGCCAGCAAGCCGCTGGTGGAGGCGTGCGACGGCTGCATGTACGGCAGCTACCCCGAGATCACCGTGACCTCGCGGTTCTTCGTGCCGCTCGCGCGCCGTACCCTCTTCTTCCAGTCGACGCGTCCCGCGCTCGCCAAGCTCTCGAGCGCCGAGATGCGCGCCATGGCGGCCGAGATCCGCGCCGCGAGCGCGCTCGGCGCGCGGGGGCGCTCGTGAGCGAGCCGGTCGGCTATCGCGCCCGCGCGCTCCACTACCTGGTGCTGCGCCACCTCGCGGCCGTCGCGGCGGCGCGCGGCGTCGAGCCCGCGCTGCACCGCGAGGTGGCCGAGTCGCTCGAGGTGAGCGCGAGCGAGGGCGGCTTCTGGCTGACATGGAGCGCGGGTGGCGAGAGCCACGAGCGCTGGATCGAGCGCGGCGACTTCGCGCTCTTTCGCCCCGGCGACGGCGCGCGTGCCGCCACCTCGTATTCGGCCTCACTCAACGAGCGCCGCGCCGAGGACCTGGCGCTCGCGTTGCTCGGGCTCGCGGGCATCGAGGCCGAACGCGAGCGCCACCTGCCGGTCCGCGCGGTGCTCACCTCGCCGCTCGCGCTGGTGCTGCCGGCGGCGGTGATCGCGGCCGGCGGCGTGAACGGGATCGCGCTCGGCGCGGCGCTGCTCGTGTGGAGCATCGTCGACGGCGTGCCGCGGGTGGGTCCGCTGCTCGCGGTGCTGCCGCTCGCCACGCTCGCCTACGCCGGGCTGCCGCGCGCCGCGATCCTGGGCGGCAGCGTGTACGCGCTCTTCCAGCTCCTCGACCCCGATCCCCGGCTGCGCTGGCCGCGCGTGGCGGCGCTCGCCGCCGCGATCGGCTTCGCCGCGTGGGTCACGCCGAGCGCGGGCCTGCCCGCCGAGGGCGGTGCCTGGCTGCTGCCGATCGCGGCGGGCGCGCCGCTCGCGCTCGCGCTGCGCTGGTCGCTCGGCAGCCACGCGCGCACCCTGCCGCTCGTGCTCCCCTTCGCCGCCCTCGGCCTCGCCTGGGACGGCCGCCCCCGCGAAGCCGCCGCGGTCCTCGCCGTCTCGCTCGTGTCCTCGGCCGCCCTCGCGCTCACCGCGCCGATCGTGCGCCTGCGCCGAGCGCGCGCCCGCCGCTGATCCGGACCACCAGCGTCGCAGGTCGGCTACGGAGCAGGGGCTGGGCCCCGTGACGCTCCACCGGCTCTCAGCCGGGGATGGCGACTAGCTCGCAGCTCGCGGGCACCTCTCCGGCGAGCGGCGCGGTCGCGTCGGCGGCGACGACGTAGAGGCGGTAGCCGAGGCCAGCGAGGCGCGCGGTGGTGCGCTCGACGGAGGCGCCGAAGCGGCTCCAGTGGCTGGCGCGGTGCTCGAAGACGACCACCGGGCGGTACTTCTCGATGAGGCCGTCGAGGCTCGCGAGGATGACCGCGTCGGCGCCCTCGGCGTCGACCTTGATGAGGTCCAGCCGCTCGAGCCCGACCTCGGCGGCGAGACCGGCGCCGCTCAGGGTGCGGACCTCGAGCGCGCGGGTGGCGCCTTCGGCCGGCGTGAGCCCCGAGAGCGCCCGCGCGAACTCGCCTTCCTTGTACGTGTAGAACGTGGTGGTGCCGTCGCGATCGCTGATGGCGCTCTCGACCACGGTCACGTTCGTGAGCCGGTTGAGCGCCACGTTGGCGCGGATCCGCGCCGCGAGCTCGGGTTGCGGCTCGCACGCGATCACCCTTCCCGCGGCGCCGGCGCGAAACGCCATGAGCAACGCGTGGACGCCCACGCTCGCGCCGACGTCCAGGCAGACGTCCCCGGGCCGCACCAGCCGGTCGAGGAGCCGCGTGACCTCGGGCTCCCACACGCCGCGGAACAGCACCGCGTATTCGATCGAGCTCGCGGTGTCGACGTGGATCAGCCCGCGGTCGTATTCGATCACCAGGCGGTGGTTCTCGCGCCGCCCGCGGCGCGGGTACACGAGCCCGAGCCACGCCTTGCAGAGCCGGTAGCTGAGCGGCCGCTTGGCGTCGAGGTAGCGGCGCGTGAAGCGCGCCAGCCGCGCCAAGCGCGCGGCGTTCATGCCTCCACCTGGAGGTTGATGCTCGCGAGGCGGTCGCGGAACGTGCCCTTGTCGATGGCCTTCTCGTAGGCGCCCTGCGGCTCGACGAGGTCCTCGCTCACCAGGTTGAAGAGGCTGTCGTCCATGGTGACCATGCCGAGGTTCTTGCCCATGGCGATCGACGACTGGATCTGCGAGGTCTTGCCCTCGCGGATCAGCGTGCCGAGGCTCGACGTGGCGAACAGCACCTCGAGCGCCGCGATCCGGCCGCCACCCTTCTTCTTCACGAGCTGCTGGGCGAGCACTCCGCGCAGGCACTCGGCGAGCGCGCCGCGCACCGCCTCCTGCTCCTCTTCCGGGAACACGTTGAGGATGCGGTCGACCGCCTTGGCCGCGCTGTTGGTGTGCAGCGTCGCGAACACCGTGAGCCCCGACTCGGCGGCGTTGATGGCGGTGCGGATGGTCTCGAGGTCGCGGAGCTCGCCCACCAGGATGATGTCCGGGTCTTCGCGGACGGCGGCCTTGAGGGCCTCCGAGAACTGGGTGGCGTGGGTGCCGATCTCGCGCTGGCTCACGATCGACTTCTTGTTCGGGTGCACGAACTCGATCGGATCCTCGATGGTGATGATGTGGAGCGTCTGCTCCTCGTTGATGCGGTTGAGGATCGCCGAGAGCGTGGTCGACTTGCCCGAGCCGGTCGGCCCCGTCACCAGCAAGAGACCCTGGCGCAGGTAGCAGAAGCGCTCGACCGACTTCGGCATGCCGAGCTGCTCGAGGGTCATGAGCCGCGTCGGGATGAGGCGGAACACCGCGCCCATGCCGCGGAACTGCTTGAAGAGGTTGACGCGGAACCGCGCCATCCCGGGGACCTCGTAGGCGAGGTCGAGGTCGCCGCCGTCCATGAACCGCGCCCACAGATCCTCGTCGTTCACCACCGGCTTCACCATCTCGGCGAAGTCGGTGTCGGTGAGCGTGCCGTAGCGCACCGGCTCGATGTCGCCGTGCAGCCGCAGCAGCGGCGGACGGCCGACCGAGAGGTGCAGGTCCGAGCCCCCGCGGTCGTTCATCAGCTTGAGGAACCGATCGATCTTGTTCTGCATTGTTCCCTCGGGGGGCTTTTCAAGCCCCCCGCCCCGCACTGGATCTCTTGGGCGGCGTTTCACGCCGCCGGGTTTCCGCGGGGCCCCACCCCCAAGCCACTCGCTTCGCTCGCGCGGTCGCGCCGCGACCGGCCGTTTGCCGTCCCCTCGTGGTCAAAATGCCTCGAACCGCCTCACCCCACCACCATCTGGCCGGTGAGGAACTCGGGCGTCACCTGGGCCTCGAAGTTGGCCTTGTTCTGGGCGCGCAGGTACGCCTGCTCGGCCGAGATCCGCCCGGAGTCCACCAACCGGGCGAGCGCCGCGTCCACCGTGAGGTGGCCCTGCTTCTCGCCGATCTGCATCTGGCCGACGAGCTGGAAGGTCTTGTTCTCGCGGATCAGGTTGCGCACGCCGAGCGTGCCCATGAGGATCTCGAAGCACGCCACCCGCTCGCCGTCGGCGCTCGGCAGCAGCGACTGGCACAGGATCACGCGCAGCGTCTCCGAGAGCATGGTACGGATCTGCGACTGCTCGCCCGGCGGGAACGACTCGATGATCCGGTCGACGGTCTTGGGCGCCGAGGTGGTGTTCATGGTGCCGATCACGAGGTGGCCCGTCTCGGACGCCTCGATCGCGAGCCGCACGGTCTCGGGGTCGCGCATGTCGCCGACCACG
Source organism: uncultured bacterium (assembly GCA_964392195.1). Classification (GTDB taxonomy): domain Bacteria; phylum JADJOY01; class JADJOY01; order JADJOY01; family JADJOY01; genus JADJOY01. The sequence continues at coordinate 4,512 of CAYMQR010000043.1, forward strand.
ATCACGTCCGGGTCCTCACGCAGCGCGCCGCGCAGCGCCGCCGCGAACGAGCGGGTGTGGAGCAGCGTCTGGCGCTGGTTGACGAGGCTCGCGCGCGCCGGATGCACGAACTCGATCGGGTCCTCGAGGATCAGGATGTGGTTGCGGCGCCGCTCGTTGATGAGGTTCACGAGCGCTGCGAGCGTGGTCGACTTCCCGGATCCCGACGGGCCGGCGACCACCACCAGTCCCTGGTTGTAGTTCACGATGTCGGCCAGGTGGCTCGGCAAGCCGATGTCGGCGATCGTCGGCACTTCCTTGGGGATCAGGCGGAACGAGCCGGCGAGCCCCTTGCGCTCGACGTACACGTTGCAGCGGTAGCGCCCGGCGCCCGCGATCGAGTGGCAGAAGTCGAGCTGGCGGTCCTTCTCGAGGCGCTCGCGCTGCGGCTGGTCGAGGATCGCGAGGATCGCGTCGCGGCTCGACTCGGGGGTGTAGGGATCGCCTGGCAGCGGCTGGAGCTTGCCGTGGATGCGCATCATCGGCACCGCTCCCACCAGCACGTGGACGTCCGAGGCCTCGGCCTCGCGCGCCTGGACGAGCAGCTGCTCGAGGGGAGGGAGGGAGCCCTGGTCGCGCGGCTTCCAGCTGGCGAGCAGCGAGTCGCGCAGCTTCGGCATCGACGCCGACTTGCCCGCCTTGATCTCCGCGAGGTGGCTCGCCGCGCGGGTGCGCACCTCCTCCGAGGGATCGCCCGCGATCACCTTCTCGTAGACACCGGTGATGCGCGGGTCGTCGAACATCCTCAGCGCGTCGAGCACCGCCACCCGCACCTCGGGCTTGGGGCTGCCGAGCTGCTGGGCGATCGGCACCATCGCCGCGGGGTCGCGCAGCATCGCGAGCGCCTCGACGCACGCCATGCCGCTCTCGGGGTCCGCGAGGCCCTCGATGAGCGCGGGCACCGCCGACTTGTCCCCGGCGCGGCCGAGGCCCTCGGCGGCGAGCATGCGGATCATCCAGTCGGAGTCCTTGAGGCGCTTGGCGATCGCCGGCACCACCTCGGGCGACGTCAGCACCGCACCGAGCGTGACCGCCATCGCGCGCACGTCGTCGTCGGGGTCCTCCATCAGGCGGACCGTCTCGGTCGCGAGCTTCTCGCCGTAGGTCCGAAGCGAATCCAAGGTGCGGTCCCGCATCCAGCCCGTGAGGTTCTTGCAGACGAGCAGCAGCGCGCGCAGGTAGCGCGCGCCGTCCGGCCGCTTCATCAGGATCGAGAGGATGCCGTTGCGCACCACCTCGGTACCGTCGGTGAGGAGCGCTATGAGGTGGTCCTCGGCGCCCTTCCCCTGCTCGAGGCGGTCGAGCGCGGCGCTCAGCACCCGCACCGCCGACTGCTGGACCGCGGCCGAGGTGTCCTTGAGGTGCTGCAAGCACACGCGGATCGCCTCCTCCGGGTCGAGATCCACGAGCATCTCGAGGACCTTGAGGCGGATCCGCTCGTCGCCGTCGTCGGCCATCGCGGCGACGGTGCGCTGCAGGCGGGTGTCGGCGAGCAGCTCCTTGGACTCGGCGATCTTGAACAGCGCCAGGCTACGGATCTGCGGCTTGTCGTGCGCCAGGAAGCGGACGAACGCGGTACCGGCGCGGGACGCGGGGAGCGTGGCGAGGGCCCCCATCGCGCGCACGGCGGTGCTCGGGCTCCCGTCGGTGACGAGGCGCTGGAGCTGCGGGATCGCGACCTCGGGCTTGGCGCGCGCCACCGAGTGGAAGACCAGCGACTGGATCTTCGGGTCGAGCTTCTCGAGCGCACGGAACATGGGGTCCGCGGCCTTCGCGTCGAGGCGCTCGCGGACGAGCTTCTCGCCGAGCGCGCGGACCGGCACGTCGCCGTGCGTGAGGAGCGCGATCATCTCCTCGGACTTGAGCTCGCGGGTGTTGCGGTGCAGCTCCTGGAGGAGCTGGTCGCGCGAGGCCTCGTCGCTCCAGTCCTTGGCGATGACGCGCTTGAAGGCGTCACCGCGGATGACTCGGGTGGTACCGCCGCCGCCAAAGATCGCCATGGGTCGGGTCGCCTCGGGTCTCGTCACGAACGGCGCGGAGGCTCGCGAGCCGCCAGGCCAACTCGTCGTGCTCGTTGTCGGTCCGGCCACCGAGGGGGAGGGGGTGAGGGGCGCGACGTCACGCGCACCGCAGCGGCGACCGGACGCGCGATCCTAGCACGATGTTCTGGCAGCATTTCCAGGGTCAGCGGCGCCTGACGATCGCGCCGCCGCCGAGCCACTGCTCGTCCGCACGGTTACCCTGGGGCCGACCGACCTGGTCGGTCGTGGAACCCACGGCATGAGCGCGATCGCCGTCATCTCCGATCTTCACCTCGGCCGCCGCGGCGCCGCCGACTCGTTCCGCCACGACGACGCCGAGTTCCTGCGCTTCCTCGACTTCCTCGAGGGCAACTTCGCGTCGGTGGTGCTGCTCGGCGACGTGTGGGAGACCTTGCGTAGCCGGCGCCCACGGGCGCAGGCCGCGGAGCTCGCGGTGGTGCGAGCGGTCCACCCCGAGATCGCCGCGCGGTTCCGCCGGCCGGCCTATCACTACATTCACGGCAACCACGACCTGGTCGGCTCGGTCGTCGATCGAGCGCCCGATTACTGGGCGACCACGATCGGCACGACGCACCTCTACTTCACCCACGGCCACGCCTACGACTGGCACTGGCAGCGCGCGCGCTGGCTCGGCGAGCTCGGCTCGTGGGCCGGCGGGTGGCTGCTCCGGCTGCGGATGCGCGCGGTGTTCCGCACCTTCGACAGGATCGACAACCGGGTGCGTGGCGCCCGCAGCGAGCCCGAGCGCTGCGCCTTCCAGCGCTGGGCGGTGGGGCTCGCGCGCCAGCGGGAAGCCGACGTCATCGTCACCGGCCACACCCACATCGGCGTCCGAGCCGAGCACGGCGACAAGCTGTTCCTGAACAGCGGGAGCTGCTCGCAGGGCCAGTTCCAGTACCTGGCGCTGGAGCCCGGACAGGGCCGGTTCGCGCTTCACACGAGCTGGTAGCGGCGCGGCCGATCACGCGCCGCACGCGTGTCCGTCCCACGCGCGATCGAACGCGGCGGCCGTGACACCGACCGGACGCCGCGTGGGTGTGTAGGGGCGGCCGCGAGGCCGCCCACGGTGCGGGATCGCGCGGCGAACGCGTGTCCGTGCCGCGCGAGTGCGAGGCCGATCGAGCGCTCCCCGCCGACGGAGCGGCGGGCTCCAGGGCACGGTGATCGCCCGGCGGGCGCTCTACTCCACGTAGCCGAGGGCTTCCAGGCGCTCGCGGGCCTCGGGGCTCAGGCCCTGCTGATGCTTGGGATCGGCGGGGTCGTCGACCTTCCCCGATACGTCCTTCTGGAACGCGAGGAACGCGTCGCGGAGCTTCGCGAAGACCTCGGGCTGCTCGGCCTGGACGTCCTTCTTCTCCCCGGGGTCCGCGCGCAGGTCGAAGAGCGCGAAGCCGCGATGGAGGCTCGCCGGGATGGGCACGTCGGCCGGGAAATCGATCCAGATCAGCTTGTGGGTGAGCGTCCGCACCGCGGCGCAGTGGTTGCCCTCGGCGATCGCGATCTCGGGCACCTTGCTCGGCGCGCCGAACACGTCGGCGCCCTGGAACGCGGGATGCTCGGCCGCGCCGGCGCGCGCCGCCAGCGTGGGCATCACGTCGACGTTGCGCGCCTGCAGCCTCGGCGCTGGCCCCCACGGCCGCGAGCCGTCGTAGAGCACCGCGAAGCCGCGCGCCACCTCGTCGAACGGGTTCCAGCCGTGGCTCGCCGAATAGCGGTCGAGGAGCTCGAGGCCATGGTCCGTGGTGACCCCGATGACGGTGCGGTCGAGGGCCTTGGTCTGGCGAAGCTTCTCGACGATCGCGCCCAGCGCTTGATCGCCCGCCAGGATCGCGCCGTCGTACTTGGCGATCAGGTTGGTCAGACGCTCGGGCGTGATCTTCGCGACCTTCGCCGGAGGCGGCATCTCGACGCACGAGAAGATGCGCTTGCCGCCCTCCTTGCCCATCAGCCACGGGGACGGGTCGAGCCACGGCGGGTGGGGCTCGAGGATGTGCACGTACACGAAGCGCGCGCGGCGCCCCGGCGGGAGCGGCTCGGCGAGGTACGCGAGCACCTCGTCGCGGACCTTGGCAGCGCCCACGAAGTGCTCGCCGGCCTTGGCGAAGTCCTCGTAACGGTCGAACCCCTGGTCGTAGCCCAGCTCCGCGGAGAGGTGAGGAGTGGCGACGAAACCCGCGGTGGCGTAGCCCTGCTCGCGAAGCGCCTCGGCCACCGTGGTGATCGAGGGCGGGAGATGCTCGTTCTTCTCCAGGATGCGGTGGGTGCGGTACTCGAGCGACGTGAGCAGCGACGTGAGCGAGGTCTTGGTCGAGAGCCCCGCCGGCACGACGTCGCGGAGCGCCGTGCCGTGGCTCACCAGCCACTCCATCGTGGGGGTGGTCGCGCGCTTGTAGCCGAACGCCGAGATGTGGTCCTGGCGGAGCGCGTCGAAGCTCACCAGCAGGATGTCCTTGGGCCCCGCGGACGGCGTCGTCGCAGGGGCGGGCGAATCGGCTGCGCGCGCGAGCGCCGTGGAGAGGACGGTCGCGAGCACGGCGACGGCGGCGACGAGGTGAGACGGCGTCGAGCGGCGACTCTGCATGAGCGAGGTCTCGGAGCGCCTGACGATCACGACGCGTGACCCGGCGGGAAGGAGCGCGGCTAACATGTCGCGCCCGGCGCCCCGCTCCAACCGCCGTCGGAGCGCGCGTCCCGCATCCGGAGGCCTCGCATGACCGCACCCCGTCGCTCGCCCCTCACCCGTCTCGTCGCGTTCTTCGTCGCGCTCGTCGCCGTCGCCGGACCGGCGTGCCGCACGCCCGGTCCGCAGGGTGGCACCCCCGCGCGCGGCGCGCCGGACCTCGAGGCGCTGTGCCGCGTGAACGCGGGCGCGCCGCGAGTCGAGCAGGTCACGCCGCGAATCTGGGTGGCGCTCGGTCACGACCTCGCGAACACGATCCTGGTCCGCACCGAGGACGGCAACGTGGTGATCGACACGTCGATGTCGCCCACCCGCGCGCGCCCGGTCCGCGAGGCGCTCCTCGAGCGCTCGCCCGGTCCGGTGCGCGCGGTGATCTTCACCCACAGTCACATCGACCACGTCGGCGGGACCTCGGCCTGGGTCGAGCCGGGCACGGAAATCTGGGCGACGAAGGCGTTCACGCAGCACCTCGTCGAGCAGTACGGCGTGTTCCAGGCGGCCCAGCGCGCCCGCGGCTGGCGGCAGTTCGGCCGCCACGTCGACGAGAGCGAGCTCGCCTGCTCGTCGCTGGGACGGCGGCCCGACCTCCAGGCGGCGCTCACCTCGGGGCTGCGCATGCCGACCCGCACCTTCACCGGGAGCACCAGCTTCGAGGTCGGCGGCGTGCGCTTCGAGCTCACCGAGGCCCACGGCGAGACCGACGATCAGCTCTTCGTGTGGATCCCGGCGGAGAAGACCCTGCTGCCGGGCGACAACGTCTACCGCGCCTTCCCCAACCTCTACACGATCCGCGGCACGCGGCCGCGTCCGGTGGACGAGTGGATCGCGAGCCTCGACGCCATGCGCCGGCTCGCGCCCGAGCACCTCGTGCCCTCCCACACCGCGCCGCTCCACGGCCAGGACGAGATCGCGGCGACCCTCACCACCTACCGGGACGGCATCCAGTGGGTGCGCGACGGGGTGGTGCGCGGCGCGAACGCGGGGCGCTCGCTCGACGAGCTGGCGAGCTCGATCCAGCTCCCCGAGCACCTACGGGCGAGCCCGTTCCTGGCCGAGACCTACGGCCAGATCGACTGGTCGGCGCGCGCGATCTACACCAACGCGCTGGGCTGGTTCGACGGTGCACCGGAAGCGCTCTACCCGCCTCCCGCGCGCGACACCGCGCGGCGCGAGGTGGAGCTCATGGGCGGCGCCGACGCGGTGCTCGCGGCGGCGCGGACGGCGCTCGACGCCCACGATCCGCGCTGGGCCACCCACCTGCTCGCCAAGCTCCGCACCGCCGGGGCCGGCGAGCGCGGCGCGGTCGACGAGGCGTTCGCCCGGGCGCTCCGGGACATCGCCGCAGGCACCACCAACACCAACGGCCGCGCCTACCTGCTGGAGAGCGCGTACGAGACCGAGCACGGTGTCGAGCGCGCCGCGGACTCGAACCCCGACGACGAGGCGCTCGCGCCCATCCCGCTCGAGCTCTTCTTCCGCACCATGGCGACCCGCCTCGACGCCGACGCCGCGCTGGCGGTCCACGAGTCCGCCCAGTGGCGGTTCACGGACACCGGCGAGCGGTTCGTGGTCACGATCCGGCGCGGCGTCGCGGAGGTCGTGGCGGGCGAGCCGCTACCCGGCACGCCCGCGCCGGTCGCCACCCTCACTACCCGCTCGCTGACCTGGAAGAAGCTCGCGCTGAAGCTCGAGAACCCCGCGGCCGCGCTGGCCGGTGGTGAGCTCTCGGTCGACGGCAGCTGGCTCGACTTCCTGGGGTTCGTGCGGCGGTTCCAGAGGTGAGGCTGGGGCGGCCCGCGCGTGGATGTCGCGCGGTCTCGCTTCGAGGGCGTGCCATCGCTGGCGGCCGACGAAGCGGCCGCGCTCCAGGCGGCGCTTCGCCTCAGCCGCCGAGGTCGGCGGAGGTGGTGGCGCGGATGCGCTCGATCGCCTGGGCCGCCTCCTGCCGCACCCACGCGGTGTCGTCCTGGAGGGCACGATCGAGGGCGGGAAGCGCGGCCGCCGCGCCCGAGCCGAGCCCGCCGAGCGCCTGCGCCGCGACCTGGCGCACCTCGGTCTCGGGATCGGCGAGCGCGCCGATGAGCGCGGGCACCGCCTCCTGCGCCGCACCGCCGATGTCACCGAGCGCCTGCGCCGCCGCGACGCGCACCTCGCTCCCCTCGTCGCCGAGCAGGCCCATGAGCGCGGGCACCGCGCTCGACGCGCCGGCGCGCAGCGCGCCGACCGCCGCCGCCGCGCGCCGGCGCACGTGGGCGTCCACGTCGGTGAGCGCCGTGAGCAGCGCGGGTAGCGCGGCCTGCGCCTCGGCGCCGAGCTGGCCGAGCGCCTGCGCCGCCCAGTAGCGGACGTCGCTCGCGTGGTCGGCGAGCGCCGCGATCAACGCCGGCACCGCTTCCGCGGGGTCGGGGTGGATGGTGCCGAGCGCCCACGCCGCCGACTTGCGCACGCTCCACTCGCGGTCGCGGAGCGCCTCGATGAGCGCCGGCACGGCGTCCTTCGCCTCGCGGCCGATCTCGGCGAGCGCCCACGCGGCGCTCCGCCGCACGCTCCACAGTGGGTCCTCGAGCGCCTCGATGAGGGCGGGGACCGCGCCCTTCGCCACCGGCCCGATGTCGCCGAGCGCGCGCGCCGCGGCCTGACGCACCTCGCCGCCCTCGGCGCGGAGCGCGTCGATGAGCGGCAGGATCGCGTTGCGCGCCGCGGGTCCGATCGCGCCGAGCGCCATGCCCGCGCGGCTGCGCGCCGCGACGTCCAGGTCGTTGAGCGCCGCCTCGATGAGGGCGGGCACCGCGCCCTTGGCGGCCGGCCCGATCTCGGCGAGGGCCTGCGCCGCCGCCTGGCGGACCTCGGGGGAGTCGTCCTTGAGGGCGCCGCCGAGACCCTCGACGGCGTCGGCGCCGATCGCGACGAGCGCCTCGGCCGCGCGCCGCCGCACGTGGTGGTCGACGTCCTTGAGCGCGTCGATCAGCCACGGTACCGCGGCGCGCGCGTGCGGCCCCATGTCGCCGAGCGCCTGCGCCGCCCAGTAGCGCACGTCCGCGACCTCGTCGCGCAGCCGCTCTCCGAGCGCCGGGACGAGCATCTTGGACTCGCCGCGCACGCGGCCGAGCGCCCACGCCGCGGACTTGCGAACGCCCCACTCGGGATCGCGGAGCGCGTCGAGGAGGGCCGCCAGTACGCCCTCGCTCTCGATCCCGATCTCGGCGAGCGCCCACGCGGCGCTGCGCCGCACCCGCCAGCTCTCGTCCTCGAGCGCGCGCACCAGCGCCGGCAGCGCGGCCTCCGCCTGTGCGCCGATCTCGCCGAGCACCTGCGCCGCGCCCTGGCGCACGTCGGTGGCCGCGTCGCCGAGCGCTTCGATGAGCGCGGGGACCGCGCTGCGCACACCCGGCCCGATCGCGGCGAGCGCCAGCGCCGCGCGTCCCCGCGCGCCACCGTCGACGTCCTTGATGCTCATCTCGACGAGCGCCGGGACGGCGCCCTTGGCGTTCGGACCGATCGCCTCGAGCGCCGCGGCGGCGGCGCGCCGCACCGCCGCGTCCTCGTCCTTGAGCGCCGCGACCAGCGCCGCCACCGTCCCTCGCGCGCCAGCGCCGAGCTCGGCGAGCGCGTTCGCAGCGGCGATCCGCACACCGGTGGTGCGGTCGACGAGGCAGAGCGCGAGGCCCGCCGCGGCGCGAACTCCGAGCTCGGAGAGGCGAGCCTGCGCGGCGGCGCGCTCGACGTCGTCGCCGCTCGCGAGGGTGAGCAGCAGGTCACACGGGTCGACCGGTTCGTCCACCGCCGCCTCGGGCGACGGCCCCTCGACCCGCGCGAGGAGGGTCTCGTAGCGCCGCTCGAGGTCGGCGAAACGCGCCTCGAGCCGGAGCAGCAACGCCTGCATGTCGGCGGTCGAATCACTCACGGCCACGGCCTCCCGGGAGCTCTCGCAACGAACCCGGCGCGGCCGGGGACGGCGACGCGCGGGCGCCGCATCATGCCACGGAAACATGGCGTCCGGTCTCACGAATCGTGTCGGCGACGATGGTGCGCACGACCGCGTCGTCGACCTCGCGGGTGCGGTCGGCGACCACCTGGAAGCGCTCGAAGGCGGCCTCCCACTCGGCGTCCGCCATGACCAGCCCGAGCTGCTCGGCGCGGGCGCGGAAGCCGGCCCGTCCGGACAGCTTGCCCAGCACGATCTCGGTGCCGCGGGCGTTCCCCACCTGCGCTGGATCCAGGATCTCGAAGGTCTCGCGGAACTTCACGACGCCGTCCTGGTGGATCCCCGACGCGTGGCGGAACGCGTTGCGTCCGACCACCGCCTTGTTGGCCGCCACGTGCAGACCGCTGCGCGCGGCGACCTTGTGCGAGATCGGCTGGATGCCGGTGGTGTCGACGCCGGTGTGGACGCCCAGCACGTCGCGGTGGACGTGGATGGCCATCACGATCTCCTCGAGCGGCGTGTTGCCCGCGCGCTCGCCGATCCCGTTCACGGTGACCTCGATCTGGCGCACGCCGGCGCCGACCGCGGCCAGCGCGTTGGCGGTGGCCAGCCCCAGGTCGTCGTGGCCGTGGAACGAGATCACCGCCGCCTCGATCTCGGGCACGCGATGGCGCAGCTCGGCGATCCGCGCGCTCAGCACGCCCGGCATCACCCACCCCACGGTGTCGGGCACGTTGATGGTGGTGGCGCCGGCGCGCAGCGCGGTGCGCACCACCTCGGACACGAAGCCGATGTCGGCGCGGGTCGCGTCCATCGGGCTGAACTCGACGTCGTCGGTGTACTGGCGCGCGCGCCGCACCATGGCGTCGGTCATGCGCACCACCTGCTCGCGGTCCTTGCGCAGCTGGTGGCGCAACTGGACCTCGCTCGCCGACAGGAAGACGTGGATGCGCGGCGCCTCGGCGCCCTCGAGCGCCGCTCCCGCGGCGTCGACGTCGCTCGCCACCGCGCGCGCCAGCGCGGCGACGCGGATGCCGCGGACGTCGCGGGCGATCGCCGCCACCGCGTCCTGCTCGACGGGCGAGGCGGCGGGAAAGCCCACCTCGATGACGTCGACCTTCATCGCCGCCAGGTCGCGGGCGATCTCGATCTTGTCGTCGAGCGTGAAGGACACCCCGGCGGACTGCTCGCCGTCACGCAGGGTGGTGTCGAAGATGAAGACCTGATCGGACTTGGACATCGCACGGCTCCTTCCGCCGAGAGGCTCGGCCGGTGGGCGGTGCGATCAGGGAGCCCCATGCTCCAGGAGCGCGAAACCCTCTCCGGCCAGCTTCGGCGGGAGAGGGTTGGCTGAGTGGGGTTCGTCGCGGTTCGTCTAGCGCGGCCTCGCTCAGGCGGTCCCTTCCCCCGCCTCGGTAAGGAGGAGAGGAAGGGCACGAAGCTGGGTGGTCGCGACGAAGTGCATGACGAGGGTCAGACTACGGATCGATCGGCGGGCCGTCAAGCAGAGAGCCCCGCGTACCCGGCTGGCCGTCGCTCACCCGCCGCGCAGACGGTCGAGCGCCTCGGCGGCTTGCTGACGGACCCACGGCGTCTCGTCGTGGAGCGACTCCTCGAGCGCCTGGATCGCGCGCGCGCTGCCGCGGCCGACCGCGCCGAGCGCCTGGGCGGCCACCTGCCGCACGTCGGGAGCGCCGTCCCTGAGGGCACCGACCAGCGCGTCGACCACCGCGTCACCTCCGCCCACGCCGAGCTCGCCGAGGACCTGCGCCGCCGCCTGGCGAACCTCGGTGGCGTCGTCCGAGAGCGCGCCGACCAGCGCGGGGAGCGCGCTCTTCGAGGCCGCGCCGATCGAGCCGAGCGCCTGCGCCGCGCGCCGGCGCACGTTGGAGTCCTCGTCGGAGAGCGACTGGGTGAGCCGCGGCACGGCGTGCTCCGCCGCGGGCCCCATCTCGCCGAGCGCCTGGGCCGCCCAGTAGCGGACGTCGCCCACCGGGTCGGCGAGCGCCTGCGCGAGGGCGGGCACGCAGCGCGCCGGATCGGGGCGGATGTTGCCGAGCGCCCACGCCGCCGACTTGCGCACACCCCACTCCTTGTCCGAGAGCGCGTTGAGGAGCGCGGGGACCGCCTCGTCGGCCTCCTTGCCGATCTCGGCGAGCGCCCAGGCGGCGCTGCGCCGTACCCGCCACTGCTCGTCGCGCAGCGCCGTCACCAGCGCCTGCACCGCCGAGCGCGCGTCCTGGCCGAGCTCGCCGAGGAGCTGCGCCGCCGACTGGCGCACGTCCGCGACCTCGTCGAAGAGCGCCTCGATCAGGGCCGGCACCGCGATCCGCGCCGCCGGTCCGATCGCGCCGAGCGCGAGCGCCGCGCGGCCGCGCACCGCCACGTCCGGGTCCTTGATGCTCGCCTCGATGAGCGCGGGAGCCGCCGACTTGGCCGCGGGTCCGATCGCGCCGAGGACCTGCGCGACCGCCTGCCGGACGTTCGCCGACTCGTCCTTGAGCGCGCCCACCAGGGCGTTCACCGCGCCGCGCGCCTCGGGACCGATCGCGCCGAGGCCGAGCGCCGCGCGCCTCCTGAGCGACGAGTCCGGGTTGCGCAGCATGCCGGCGAGCGACGGGATCGCCTCGGTGCCGAGCCGGGCCAGCGCGTCGGTGGCGTTGAGCACCGAGTCGGCGTCGCCCGAGTCGAGCATCTCGATCAGCGTCAGGACCGCGCCACCCTCCTCGGCGTCCGCCTTGTCGAGGGTGGTGACCCGCGCCTCGAGGGACTGCACTCGCCGCTCGAGCGCCTCCAGGCGAGCATCGATCCGGGACAGCAGCACTTGCACGTCGGCGGCCTGGCTCACGAGCGGTTCCTCCACGGAGAACGAGCGCAAAAACCCGAACGGCGCCGGGATGGTAGCTCCGAGATGGGTGTTCCGCCAGGCCGCGCGGCTCGCACCCGACGCGCATTCCGCGGGCCACCGCCCGACGCAGCGCCGGCGCCACCCGGCGCGCTTTGGAGCAGACTCGCGCGCGAGCCGCTGAGGCTCCGGAACCACGGCATCGCGGAGGCCGCCCATGGACTTCTTCGACAACTTCCTCGACGACACCCACCGCGCGATCCGCGACACCTGCCGCCGCTTCGCCGAGAAGGAGATCGCGCCGCACGCCGAGGAGTGGGAGGAAGCCGGCACCTTCCCCCGCGAGCTCTACCGCAAGGCCGCCGAGGCCGGCGTGCTGGGCATCGGCTTCCCCGAGGTGCTCGGCGGCGGAGGAGGAGGTGCCCGCCACGCGGTGATGGCGTGCGAGGGCCTGATGTACGGCCGCTCGACCGGCGTGGTCGTGGGCCTGGGATCGCTCGGGATCGGGCTGCCCGCGATCGTCCAGTCGGGCGATCCCGACCTCCACGAGCGCTTCGTGCGCCCGGTGCTGGCCGGCGACAAGATCGCCGCGCTCGCGATCACCGAGCCCGGCACAGGCAGCGACGTCTCCGGCGTGACCACCCGCGCGGTCCGCGACGGCGACGACTACGTGGTCAACGGCGCCAAGCTCTTCATCACCTCGGGAGTGCGCGCCGACGTGCTCACCACCCTGGTGCGCACCGGCGAGGACGTGCACGGCGGACTGACCTTCCTGGTCATCGAGAAGGACATGCCGGGAGTCCGGGTCTCGCGCGCGCTCAAGAAGACCGGCTGGTGGGCGAGCGACACGGCCGAGCTCTCGTTCGAGGACGTGCGCGTGCCGGTGGCGAATCGCTGCGGCGAGGAGGGCAGCGGCTTCGTCACGCTGATGCGGAACTTCCAGACCGAGCGCCTCGG
>CAYMQR010000044.1:0-16917 GCA_964392195.1 uncultured bacterium
CGTGCCGAGGCGATCGTCGCGATCGAGGGGCGCGCGCTGAGCACCGAGCGCCTCCGGCAGCTCGGCGCGCAGCTCGTCGAGGGCGCGGCGGCGCGCGGCCGTGTCGGCACCCTCGACGCCGACCACCAGCGGGCGCGTGCCCTCGCCGGTCGCCGCGCACAGCAGCGCGTCGTCGGCTCGGCTCCAGTCGAAGGGAGCGCCGCTCGCGGCCACGACGTGCGTGATGAACGCGCTCGGCGTCTCGGCGCGCCGATCGAAGCGCGGGTACGGCGCGGCGACGCCTCGCGCGGCGCTCGTCGCCGCCGCGCCGGCGCCGGGCTCGAGCGGCACACAGGTGGGCTTCGCCGCGTCGTCCGCGCCCCCGCAGCCGACCCCGAGGACGAACGCCACCGCAGTCATCGAGGACACCCACTTCGTCATCCCTGACCTCTACTCGTCGCGCGGCCGATCGAGCCAGCGCCGGACGCGGTCGCGGAGTCGCTCGAGGTATCCCGCGGGCGGCGCCTGCGTCGCGCCGCTCTCGCTCGCTCCCGCGCCCGCGGCACCGATCGTCACCGCCGCGATGCCGCGCGTGTCGCGCACGAAGATCCGTCCGTCCGCGTACGCTGGATACGTGAAGCTCGAGGTCTCGAGGGCGTCGATGCGCGCCACCTCGTGGTAGCCGCCGGGGTTCGCCTCGGCGATCACCACCACGCCGCCGCGCGCCAGGATCACGAGGCGCGCGCCGGCGCCGATCAACCCCGCGCCGCCGGGCGGGCGCGATTTCCACAGCGCGTGGCCGTCGTCGGTCGACACCGCGGTCAGGAACTCGCCGTTGAATCCGTAGAGGACGCCCTGGTGGAGCACCGGGCTCGCGGTGCTGCCCTTGAGCGCCAGCGACGACCACAGCTTCTCGGCGACGAGCTCGTTCCCGGCGCGCTTCACGTGCAGCGCCACCGCCTCCTCCACCCCCGGCACCAGGACGCGGTCGTCGCCCAGCAACACCGCTCCCGGCACCTCGTGGATCTCGAGCGGGAAGCGCCACAGCACCGTTCCGCTCGCCGCGTCGAGGCCGAGCGCCGCGCCGTCGGTCACCGCCACGACCTGCTCGGTGCCGGCGAGGGTGGCCGGGATCGGTGACGGGTACTCGAGCGGATCGTCGCCGGTGCTCCAAAGCCGAGCGCCGCTCGTCTTGTCGAAGGCGGTGATGGCGTGGCCTCGGGGCCCGCCGGTCGCGACCACCAGCCGCTCGCCGATCACCAGCGGCGAGGTCGCGAAGCCGAACTGGGGCTGCACCGCGCCGGCGCTGGCGGTGACCTCGACCCGCCAGCGCTGGGCACCGTCGGCGAGCGCGAGCGCGAGCAGCGCGCCGTTCGGTCCGAGCGCGTACACCGTGTCGCCGTCGATGGTGGGCGTGCTCTTCGGGCCGCCCTCGGAGCCGCCACCCGCCGGGAACATCGGGCCGATCGCGTGCGTCCAGCGCGTGGTCCCGTTCGCCGCGTCGAGCACGACCACCAGGTCCTCGCGCCCGTCGCCGTACATGCTGACCAGCAGCGCGCCGCGCACCGCGATCCCCGCGTAGCCGACACCGAGCGGCCTCGCCCAGGCGCGCAGCAGCGCGAGCGGGGTGCTGGCGGTCGGCAGCGCCTCGCCATCGGGCACGCGGCCGTCGAACCCCGGTCCACGCCAGTGCGGCCAGTCGCCCGCCCTCGCCGTCGCCGCCACGAGCGCGCACGTGACCCACGCGAGCACGATCCGGAGCAGGGCGCGGGGGCGGGTCACGCTCAGCGGCTCGCGCCCGACGACTCGACGTGGAACGTGATGGTGAAGCCGTTCGAACCGCGCTCCTCGAACGGTGTCCCGGCGCCTCGCCAGGCCTGGATCGTGCACGGCATCAGCACGAAGCCGTCGTTCGAGCCGGCGCCCCAGTAGCGAAGGTTCTGCAGCAGCACCTGCTGCGCCGGATCCTCGGCGTGGGCCGGGCGCTCGAGGCGGATCTCCGCGGTGCGCCCGCCGTCGAGGGTGGCGTGGGCGTAGTCCTCGCTGCGCGGCTGCAGGTTGATGGTGTTGTCGAGGTCGGTCCACTCGATCGCGCCCTCGGCGGTCGTGAGCGACGCCCACGGGCCGGGGAAGAGCCGGGCCAGGATCACGCCGATCCCGTCGCGCTGCGCGGCGGAGGTCGCGCGATCGAACGTGATCACCGCCCACGACCCGCCGGTCCGGTCCGGGTCAGGACCCAGCTCGCCCGCCATCCAGAACGTCGCCTCCTTCAGCTCGACCGCGCCGTACCTGCCGCGATTGACGTGGAACGCGCGGGTGAAGCGGCACGCGGTGGCGCCAGCCGCGGCGCCTCGTGGACCGACCCGGTGCTCGCCGAACTCGGGGCACGAGTTGGCCTCGATGACGGACGCGTCCATGAACCACTTCACGCCGTCCGAGCTCGTCACGAGGAGCCCGCTCGCCACGACGATCGCGCCCGCGATCAGCGCGGCGAGCGCGAGCCCTCCGCCGAGCAGGAGCCACGAGCGACGGGTCATGCGGCGGCCGTCGAGAGTGCGGGTCGCGCGCGCGGAGCGCCACGCTCGAGCGCGTCGAGCGACCGCCACCAGCGCAGCCAGCCGATGCCGAGGACGAGCGTCCCGCCGGCGCCGAGGACTATGCCGTGCGCGAAGATCGGCCCGGGCGAAAGCAGGAAGATGCTGCCGATGCAAGCCCACCCGAAGAGCGTCGCGGCGATCGGCAGCGCCATCCGCCACAGCACCGCGCCCGGAGTGCCGCGGGCGCGCCGCGCGCGCGCTCCGATCGCGGCGCCGAGCGCGAGCTGCAGCGCGACGCCCGCGACCAGGAAACCCACCGCGAAGCCCTTGAAGCGCCACGTGTAGAGCGCCGCGAAGACGCACGGCGGCCACCAGCTCAGGTGGAAGAGGACGCTGGCGACCCGCCGCGTCCCACGGGTCGGCTCCAGGATGGGCGCGCCGCGCTTCCGCGTGAGCCACAGCACCACCCAGCCGGTGAGCACGATCGTCCAGGACACCGCGCTGAACAGGAACAGCAGGTCGGCGTGCAGCGCTGGCCGGATCCGCGGCGGCGTCATGGCGAGCGCGTACATGGAGAGCGTGTCCATGTAGAGCCACATGATCTGTCCGTCGCTGGACGGGATCAACGTGGCGACGATGAGGGCGGCGGCGCCGCAGCGCGCTAGGCGGCGCCAGCGCTCGCCGCGCTCGGCCGGCGTGGATCGGCCCGCTCCGCTCGCGGGGAGCTCGTTCGTGGCGTGTCCGGGGCCGATCATTCCGGCCCGCAGCATGGCGGGCCGGCTCGCGACGACCTAGCCCCCGGGCGCCGCGCCGCGAGCGGCGCCGAGCCGTCCGGGAGCGTCAGGCGTCCGGTCCGCCGATCGGCACGTCGCGCTGCGCAGCGCCAGCGCTCACCACCAGCGGCCACGCCCACTCCTGCTTGCCGTCGTGGTGGACGTGCAGCGCGTATTCACCGAGCGGCATGCCGCCGGGCACGTCGAAGAAGCCGGCGCCCTGCGCGTGGCCGGGCTTCATCAGGTCGGCCGTCTTGCCGGTGTCGCGCGCCACCCGCGCGAGCGACGGCCCGTCGCTGCGGCCGGCCTGCTCGCGCACTCCGAGCAGCGCGGCCCACCCCGAGCCGGTGCCGATCCTGTACAGGAACGCCTTCCCCGTCACCGGCTTGCCGCCGCGGTCCACGACGCGGCCGAAGGCGCGCGCGGTGGCGGTCTCCTCGTCGAGGACGGCCAGCAACGCGTCGGCCGCGCGGACGTCGAGGCCTCCGCTCGCGAGCCGGCGCGCCACCGCGACCGCGACGTCCACCACGTGCGGCGGCGCGTCGGCGAGGTCGAGCTCGAGCGGCCGGTCCTCGGCGGCGGCGCGCTCGAGCTCGTCGCGGGTGAGCCCCGGGATCGCGTCCACGAGCGCCGGCCAGTGGCTGCGCGGGATCGGCGCGCGCCGCCCCTGCTCCACCTGGTGGAGGAACGTGTGACTGATCTCGATCTTTTCCCCGAGCTCCCTCAGGCTGAGCCCCGCTTTGCGGCGCTTCTTGCGCAACAGGCGGCCGAATTCGGCGGTTTTTCGCGGCATTTCGTGCCTCCGATCGGTGTGGAGCTTAAGCTAGACAAAACCTGTAAAGCAAGTGCTAGACGATTTTGTATAGCAAGTGCTTTACGCGGTGGGCCGGTGCGGAGGCTCGGTCCGCCCTTTCGGGGCGGTGCAGATGGTCCCCATCGGTGCTAGGTTCCGTCGGCGTTCGGGGCGCCGGCGTCCCGAAAGCAGCAAGCGGACCTCGCGAGGAGGCTTCATGAGGCGGTCGTCGACGTGGGCGTTGCTCGGCTCGATCTCGCTGTGGCTCGCGAGCTGCGCCTCCACCGATCTGGTCTCGACGTGGAAGGAGCCGAGCGTGGGGCCGCTCGCGTTCCGCAGGGTGATCGCCCTCGCCGTGACCAAGGACGAGTCGGTGCGCCGCACCATGGAGGACACCATGGTGAAGCGCATGAAGGCTGCCGAGCCCGCCTACAGGACCATCCCCACCCGCGACCTCGAGACGCCCGAGAAGGTGAAGGCGGCGATCCGCTCCTCCGGCGCGGACGGGCTGGTGATGGTGCGGGTGATCGGGACCACCACCGAGGTCTCGCACCAGCCAGGCAACTACCAGTGGAAGCCGACCTCCTCGCCGTACCTGTGGGACGGCTGGGGAACCTCCTGGTACGCGGTCTACGATCCGGGCGTCGAGGTGAAGGAGAAGTTCGTGGTCGTCGAGGTGAACGTGTACTCGATCGAGTCCGGCAAGCTCGTGTGGGCGAGCCGGAGCCGCACCTCCGAGCCGCGCTCGATGAGCGCCCTGGTGGAGAGCATCGCCGACGCCAACGCCGAGGCGATGAAGAAGGCCGGCCTGCTGTGATCGCGAACGCGCCGCGCGCCGGGTGGGCGAAGGCGCGGTCTTCCCGAGAAACCCAGAACCCGATCGGAGATCCGATGAGACGAACGAGCCTGGCCGCGGTGTGGTTCGCGGCATGCGCCGCGCTGGTGAGCGGCTGCACCGCCTCCACGAAGATGCTGACCACCTGGAAGGACCCCGAAGCCAACAACGTCCGCTTCAAGCGCATCCTGGTGATCGCCGCCACCAAGAACGACCCGCTGCGGCGCTCCATGGAGGCACAGGTCGCGCGCGCCGTGAGCGCCGGCGAGGTGAGCTACAACGTCGTGCCCACCGACGACCTCGACGACGTCACCAAGGTCAAGCCCAAGGTCGAGGCGTCCGGAGCCGACGGGCTGCTGGTGGTGCGGATCCGCTCGGTGGACCGGGACCTCAAGGTGATCCCGGGCGGCACGGGCTACGGCGGCTACGGCTACGGCGCGTGGGGATACTGGGGCTCCCCCGGCTACACGGCCTACACGGCGACCCGCGTCGAGCAGGACACCCAGGTCGTGGTCGAGACCAACGTCTATTCGGTGGCCGACGCGAAGCTGATCTGGACCAGCCGCAGCCGGACCGCCAACCCCGACGACATCGAGGACATGATCGAGAGCATCGCCGACGAGACCCGCGAGGAGATGCGCGCCCAGGGCCTGCTGCCGGCGAAGAGCGACAAGTGAGGCCGGGGCTCACCCCGTCCGAGCGCAGCCAACCGGGCTCGAGGGTCGTCGCTCCGCCGCCGACCCCCTCGCCTCATTCGTAGTAGCGCCAGTCGAACACCATCCGGATCCCCGCGGACCAGACCACCCCCAGGTCGGGCTCGGGCGCGCCTTCGGGGCTCTCCACCGCGCTGCGCGTCGGGACGTCGGCGCCGGTGAAGAGCTGGAACAGGATCGTCGAGCTCTGATTGCCGGCGAACGATCGGTACGGCCGGTATTCCAGCACCGGCAGGTCGAAGCCGAGGGACGAGAAGTCGACGAGTCGCGGTGGCTCCCCCTCGCTGGTACCGGGCGCGAACAGCCGGTCGTTCGAGGCGATCCCGTAGATGGTCACGCCGAGCTCGCGCCCGGCGACGAGCTGGAAGCGCCCGATCCGGGTCGCCCAGCCGCTCTGCCATGGGATGAGCCCGCCGTTGCTCGCCGACACCGCCATCGACGTGTAGGTCTCGGGCGAGACCAGGTAGAGCGGCGCCAGCGCGAGCAGATCGGCCGGCAGCAGGAAGAAGGGAGCGCGCACCCGGGTCGCGATGGCGCTGCGCGCGGGGATCGCCGCGGTCACGCTGCCGCCGGTCTCGCCGCCATCGATCTTGGTGAACTTGTTCGACGACGGCGCGTCGCCGCGCAACCCCACCGACGCGAACACCAACCCGTCGCCGGACTCGCCGATCACGCCGTCGAGGCCCACTCCCACGCGCAGCGCGATCTCCAGGCCGCCGGTGAGGCCGCCGGTCGCCTGGCTCGCTTCGAAGCCGCCGTCGAGCCAGCGCCCGTCGATCGACCCGGCCAGGCCGATGAACGGGCCGAGCTCGGCGCGGAACCGCGGCACCGAACCGAGGCCAGCGCCGAGCCCCGGAACCGGCGTCGCGCGCAGCACCTCCTGGAAGAGCGGGATCTCGGACTCGGTGGCGCTCAGGCCCTCGGGGCGCGCCACGAACACGGTGCTCTTGCACACGTCGAACGCGTCAGGGGCAGCCGGCGCCGCCGGCGAGTGCGGCACGGCGGGCAGCTTGCCCGCGGCGGCGTCGGCGAGCTGCTCCAGGCTCGTCTTCACGGTGCGGGCGGCCAGCGCGGCGTCCTCGGGGCGCATGTGGGCGTCGCCCATGAGCACCACCGACCTGCCGGGGCGCTCCCACGTGAACACCTCGAGACCGTTCTCGTTGTAGTAGTCGTGGGTCCCCTTGCGCTGCGAGGAGTCGCCCCAGGTGCCGGCGACGTGGCCGGCAGCGAAGGTGTCCTCGAGGAAGTGGAGGCCGAACGCCTCGTCGGCGAGGGCGGCGAGCGCGAGCGCCCGGCGCTCGTCCGGTGACAAGGCCGGCTCGTGCGCGAGGCGCGTCGCCTTCTGCAGCGCGCTCAGGTGATAGGTCGCGTAGCTGCCGACCGCGTTGATGTCCGAGCCGGCGTCGATCGCGAGCTGGGCGTACTCGGACTCGTCGATGTCCGGCCGTGGCCGCGCCAGCAGGAAGTGGGCGTTGTTGGTGGTGGCGCGCGTCGCGTATTGCGGGTCGGCGGACTGCAGCCGGCTGTCCGAGGTGCGCAGCGCGTTGAGGCGCTGCGCGCGCAGCGCCTCGCTCTGCACGCGGCGCTGGATGTCCGGGATCGGGTTGAGGCGCGCGAGCTGGCCCTCGTCGACCGGAGCGTCGGGCGGCGGTACCACCGGGATCTTCGCCAGCTCGCCCTTGAGCTCGGCGGCCACGTCGGCGACGTCCAGGATCCAGCTCGAGCGCGTCACGATGTCGAGCATGTCGGCGCTCGAGCACGAGTGGTCGCCGGCGATGGCGGGCATCGCGGCCCAGTCGATGCACGGCGGATGGCGCCCCTGGGCGGGGTCGGCGGCGGCCTCGCAGAGCCGCGCCTCGTGGCCGCCGCGCGCCTCGGCCCAGAGCCGGCCGAGCGTCGCGCGACGCTCGGGGTCGAGCGACTCGACCCCGAGGACCGCGATGTCGCGGTGCTCCGGATAGACCCACGCGCGCGCCGGCCCGGCGCACGCGATCACCACGGCCACGGCGCGCGCGCCGTGCGCCAGAGCCACCTTCCGCGAGAAGCGCACGTCGTCCTCCTGGCTTGCCCGGCGCTCGATCGGTCCGCGTGCCGCGGGGAGTCCAGAAAAGCGAAAGGGCGGACGGGAAGGTCCCGTCCGCCCTTTCGAGGAGGTCACGAACCGATCAGCGATCCGGCTCGAGCTCGACGCGCCGGTTCTGCGCGCGTCCCTCTTCGGTGTCGTTCGAGGCCACCGGGTTCGCCATGCCGTAGCCCTTGGCGCGGATCCGGTCCGCCGCGATGCCGTGCTGGATGAAGTACTCGCGCACCGCGTTGGCGCGCCGCTCCGAGAGCTTCTGGTTGTACTTCTCGGTGCCCTTGCCGTCGGTGTAGCCGCGGATCTCGCCCGTGATCTTCGGGTTGGCCTTCATGATCGCGATGGCCTCGTCGAGGCTCGCCGGATTCTTGATGACCGCCTTGTCGAAGTCGAAGGTGAGGCCCTTGAACTCCCAGCAGCCGTTGGCGTTGACGGACACGCCCTTCGGGGTGTTCGGGCACTTGTCCTTGCTGTTCTTCACGCCGTCGCCGTCGTCGTCGCCGTCGATCGGAGCCGCCGCGACCGGCGCGGGCGGCGGCGGAGCCGCGTTCAGGAACACCTTGGTGACGTATTCGGCCATCGCCTGGGGCGCCGCGATCTCGTCGGCGTTCTTCGCGAAGCCGCACTCGCCGACGTCCGCGAGCTCGCTCATCAGGATCGCGCCCGCCTCGTCCTTGCCGACCTGGATCGGGTAGATGCAGAGCTTGTCGCCGAGCGCGCTCTTGAGCTTGCGCGCCGCCGAGAGAGCCCGCTCACCCTTCACTTCCCACGCGTCGCTGACGATGATCAGCGCGACCTTGCCGGTGGCGCCGTCGAGCTTGTCGGCGGCGCGCTCGATGCCCTTGCCCATCGGCGTCGTGCCGCTGGCGCAGGTGATGGAGGAGAGGCCCGCCTCCAGGTCCGCGCGCTTGTACGGCGACATGCCGTAGAGGTCGCTGGTGTCCTCGCCGCCGAGGCAGCGGCCCGAGCCGAACGCGACCAGCCCGCCCTCGTAGGAGAGCGCCGGCAGCGTCTGGTTGATCCGCGAGACGGTGTGCCGCGCGAGGATGAACTTGTCCGTGCCCTGGTAGTCGTCGTCCATCGACGACGAGGCATCGAGCAGCACCAGGAAGCTCGACACCTTGGGGACGAACGCCTTGGCGTCGAGCTGCGCCGCCTGGAAGTTGTCGGCCGGCAGCTGTTGGGCCGCGCAACCCGCGAGCCAGCCTGTGGCCAGCACCGCGGACATCCACGAGTAAATCCGGCGATCCATGTGTCCCCCCCTCCTCCGGGTGTGGCCCCATTCCGGGGTCCGATCCCAACGAAAACGGCTAGTTCAGTTTCATCTGCTTACCACGTGGCGAGGGCCGTTTGCCACGCTTTCGTGACGCGAAGGCGGCGGCACCGGGGTGCCGGTGTCCCGCACCCACCGATCCGCCCGGTGCGGCGGGCCCGTCAGCCGAGGGTGATCGCGGTGCCGGCGTCGACGACCAGCGTCTGGCCCTGCACCAGATCGGCGAGCGGGCTGGCGAGAAACAGCGCCACGTCGGCGACGTCCTCGACGCTCAGGCTGCGGTCGCCGGTCAGCTCGCGCGAGCGGCGCCGCTCGAAGAGGATCTCGCGGTTGGGGATCATGGCGACCGCGTCGGTGTCGACGAGCCCGCTCAGGAGCGCGTTGACGTTGACGTTGCGGGGACCGAACTCGAGCGCGGCCTGCCGTACCAGGCCCTCGAGCGCGGCCTTGGTCATGCCCACCAGCCCGTACATGGGCAGCGCGAAGCGCGAGCCGTGGCTCGACAGCGCGATGACCTTCGCCCGCCCGTCGCGCCGCTCGAGCTGGCCCTGGAAGGCGCGCAGCAGGTGGATGAGCGCCTCGACGTTGGTCGCCATCGCGGCGTGGAACTGACGCGTGGTGGTCTCGACCACCGGCCGGAAGCCGCCGGTGGCGGCGTTCGAGATCAGGATGTCGATGCGGCCGAACGCGGCGGCGACGTGCTCGGCCATCTGGTCGACGTCGTCGCGCTCGGAGACGTCCGCCTTCACCAGGATCGCCCGTCGTCCCATCGCCACGATCCGCCCGGCCACTTCCTCGGCGGCGGCGCGGCTCGACACGTAGTTCACCACCACGTCGGCGCCGGCCTGCGCGAGCCGCAGCGCGCACGCCGCGCCGATCCCGCGCGACGAGCCGGTCACCAGCGCCACTTGGCCCTCGAGGTCGATCATGCCGCGCTCCTCTCGTCTCGACTCCAGCTCACCGCGAGGACCGCGCCGCCCGGCAGGTCGCGCAGCCAGCGCACCGGCAGCGCCCGCGCACCGAGCCGCGGGTGGCTCACGGTGCCGTCGCCGCGCGTGCCCGCTCCCTCGACGCGCCACTCGTCGGGCCGGAACGGCTCGTCGCGGGTGGCGAGCGCGCCGACCTTGTAGGCCGCCTCGCGCGCGCTGAAGAGCCACGGCTCGGCGGCGTCCTCGCGGGGGTCCGCGCCGCCGTCGACCACGTCCACTCCCACGCGGTGCTCGAGGCTCGCGATCGCCGCGGCCACCCGCTCGCCGTGCGCCACCGAGAGGTGGATCGCGAGGCGCCGGCCGCCCCGCCACACCGTCGGCCGAGCCGGCCGTCCGAAGCGGTCGCGGGAGCGCACCACGTGCGCCGCCGGCTCGAAGGCTCGATCCCCGAGGAGGCGCGCCAGCGCCGCCTTGGCGGCGCGCCGTCCCGCGAGCCACTGCCGGCGCCGCGCCGGGTCCGTGAGCACCTCCGCCTCCAGCCACTCGGCGGGGTGGATGTCGTGCGGGCGAAGCGCGCTCGCGACGTGCCAGCCGTCGGTGCCCTCGGCGCCGATCGCCACCGTCGCCAGCCACGCCGTGGCCTCGGGGAGGGCGCGCGTCGCGGTCTCGAGCGGCGCGCTCACGAGCGGCCTCCGCCGCCCTCTGTGTCGAGCACCTCGACCCGGTAGCCCTCCGCCCACGCCAGCAGCCGGCCCGCGGCGCTGCGGAGCTGGAAGTCGAAGAAGAGCCGGCCCTCGGCGCGCTCGCGGAAGCGCGACGCCGCGACGCACGGCTCGTTCTCCTCCGGGATGCCGAGGGCCACCAGCCGCGCGAAGCCGTTCGGCAAGCTCGGCAGCGAGAGCGCGATCCGCGCGTAGACGCCGCACACCACCAGGCAGCCGTCGAGGAGCGCGCTCGGCATCCGCCAGCGCGCGCCGGCGCGGCCCGGCCGGAGCGCCGTTGGCGCCGGCGCGACCAGCTCGCCCCACGCCTGCTCGCCGCGCACGCTCACCCGCCGCAGCGTGCGCAGCGCCGGGCCGTGATAAACGCGCCCCGGCTCCGCCTCCGCCGCCGACGGTGGGTAGCTCATGTCCCACCACTCGAGGTCGGCGGGCGGCGCGGCGAGGTCGGCGGGCCGCGTGACGGCGCCGGCGAGCCCGACGTCGGCGCGCTGGTAGAGCCGGTCCGGCTCGCCGAGCTTGCCGACCCGCGAGATGAAGTCGCCGCGCAGTGTCGCGCGCCAGCGCTCGGGGCCGTGCTCGACCACCTCGACGCGCAGCCGCTGCGGCGCGCGGTTGCGGAAGCGCAGGCCCGACTCGATCGTGGCGTTCTCGATCAGCACCGCGGCGCCCGGGTCGCGCCCGAGGAGCGCCGCCTCGGCGAGGGTCTCGAGACCGACCACGGCGGGCAGGATCGGCTGGCCCTCGAAGCAGTGGTCGACGAGGAAGAGGTCGCGCGCCGGGTCGTAGGTGGCGTCGGCGATGCGGATGCCGTCCTGATCGTCGACCAGCCCGTCGACCAGCGCGCTGCGCTGCGCATTGGCCACCGCGCCGTCGAGGAGCCGGTCCACGTCCTCGTCCGGCGCGAGGTGGTCGAGGTCGAGGAGCGCCGGCCGATCGAGGATCACCACCTCGTTCTCGGGCAGGCCCGCCGCGATCTCGCGCAGCACGTGGCCGCAGCCCTCGGCGACCGGCATGAACACCTGCCCGCTCGCCTCGAGGGCGAAGCGGCTCTCGGGCCGCACCGCCATGCCGACCTCGTCCCACGCCGGCCAGTGGAACGTGCAGGCCGGCACGCCGGTGCGCCGCCGGTAGGAGGTCACGAGCTTGGCGAGGAGGTCGCTGGCGAGGCTGTAGTCCGCCTGTCCCATGCCGCCGAAGCGGCCGCTGACCGAGCCGAACGCGATGACGTGCTCGAGCTCGTCGCCGGCGGTGAGCGCGAGCAGGTGCTGGAGGCCGAGGACCTTGCTCTCGACGGTCGCGCGGACCTGCGCGAGCGTCTTCTTCGCGAAGTCGCTCGCCGACTCGATGCCGGCGCCGTGCAGGATGCCGCGCACCGGGGTGCCGTCGGCGCGCGCCGCGTCCAGCACCCGCGCGAGGGCAACGGCGTCGCCGACGTCGACGGCGTGGTAGGTGGCCGCGAGCCCGGCGGCGCGATGGCCGGCGAGCGTCGCGTGCAGCTCGATGCGCCGCTCGACGGTGCTCCACGCGCGCTCGGGGTCGTCGCCGCGTCCGCGCGCCTCGGCGAGGGTGCGCTGGCGCAGCTCACGCCTGCCAGCGGCGTCGAGAGTCAGCCACTCGTCGGGGATCGGCTCGAGCGCGGTGCTGCCGAGGAGATGGAGCTGGACGCCGAAGCGCGCCCCGATGGCGCGCGCCACGTGCGCCGTCACGCCGCGGCCGCCGCCGGTCACGATCCACGCGCCGCTCGGCGCGTGGCCCGCGGGCGCGGTGGACGCGCCGCCTTCGGGCAGCTCGCGCGGCACCATCTCGAGGTGCTGATGGCGGCCGCGGACCCACGCCGCCTCGACCCGGCCGTCGTCGCCGGCGATCGCGTGGAGGACGCTCTGTGCCACCACCGGCGCCGGGTCCGCCCCCGAGCCGTCGACGATCTTGACCCGCAGGCCCGAGAGCTCGCGGCGCAGCGCCTTCCACAGGCCGGTGAGCGCGCCACCCGCGGCGTCGAGCTCGCGCGCGGTGCCGAAGCCCAGGTCGCCGCCGAGCCGGGTCACTCCGATCAGCTCGGCGCCGGCGAGCGCGTCGCGGGCGCGCAATTCGTTGGTCCAGCGCTGCACCAGCACGAAGGGCGCGAGGGCGTGGCGCTCGACGCGCGCGCGTCGCACCTCGGGGTCCGGGCTCGTCCAGTCGTCCACCGGCTCGGGCGGAACCACCCACACCACGCGGCGCGGCGCGGAGCCGCCGCCGAGCTCGGCGGTGGCCGGGTCGTGGATCTCGCGCACCTTGGAGCCCGCCTCGGCCAGCGACTGGGCGACGGCGGATGCGATCGCGTCGGCGCCGATCACCCAGGTCTCCAGCACCGCAGGCGCGCCGCGCCGCCGGGTGTCGGGCGCGGCGGGAACGCTGCGCAGCACCCAGCGCCGCATCAGCCGGCCCGCGCGCTCGGCGGCGGTCCCGTCGGCGACCTCCTCGCTCCACCAGCGCGGCGGCTCGAAGGACAGGAACTGCTCCGCGTCGGCGCCGTGGCGAGGGCCGGGCGTCACCGCGAACGAGTCCTCGCCGGCGCCGATCACGCGCACGAAGCTCGCCTGGTTGTCGACCCGGCACACCGTGTTCATCGTCGGGTGCCGGACCTCGCGGCCGCGCGCCAGGTCGAAGCGGTCGCGCAGCAGCGCGCGCGCCGCCGCGGCGGTGAGGGCTCCCTCGGGGAGCAGCGCCTCAGCGCGGTGAAAGCGGTGCCGCGAGTGCTCGGGGACGTCCTCGCCGCCGCTCAGGAGCTGGCTGTGGTTGGTGGTGAGGATCCGCTCCACGCCGCGTCGCACGGCGAGGGTGGGTCCGTCGTACTCGAGGTAGGCGATCTCGTCGCGAGCCGAGTCCGAGATCAACAGGCTCCACGCGCCCACCCGCGGCCAGCCCTCGACGATCGCGAGCGCCTCCTCGAGGTTCGCGGCGCCCTCGAGGAGGCGCAGCACCAGCAGCGGGTGGACGCGGCCGAGCGCGCTCAGGTCGCGCGGGCGATCGAGGAGCATGGTGCTCGACACCGTGAGCCCGCGCTCG
Organism: uncultured bacterium; assembly: GCA_964392195.1. GTDB lineage: Bacteria > JADJOY01 > JADJOY01 > JADJOY01 > JADJOY01 > JADJOY01. The sequence continues at coordinate 13,680 of CAYMQR010000044.1, forward strand.
TTGGTGCCGTTGATGCCGCCCACCTGGCCGGCCACGCCGAGGATCGCGCAGGCGTGCCGCGCGCCGCCCTCGGCGCTCGCCGCCGCGGGGCGGCGCACCAGCACCGAGCGCACCATCTCGTTGCCGAGCCTGAGACCCGCCGGGCTGTCCTCGTTGGCGGCGTGGAGCAGCGCCTGGCCGCCGTTGGCCGCGCTGGTGGCCGCGAGCTGGGTGCAGCCGGCGGCGTCGAACTGCGGCTCCATCGCGAGGTTGAGCGCGACGATCGACTCGGCCGCCACGCCCGCACCCTCGGCGATGCCGCGCAGCTCCTCGAGCGCCGCCTCGTCGTAATACGCGGCCTGCTGGCCGAGCGCCTCGCGCGCCATCGGCAGCTCGCTGGCGCTGGTCACGCCGAGCAGCTCCTGGAAGCGCCGCAGCGTGCCGTGGATGGCGCTCGCGAAGCGCTCGCCGTGGCGGCGTCCCATCTCGCGGTCGGTGCCGGCGAGGCCGAGCACCAGCTCGCGCGCGAGCCTCGCCGCGCCGCCGCGCGTGGGCTGCGCGCCGGGGCGAGCGGCGTCGGTGGCGGCCGCCGTCGCGGACGTGGAGGCCGCGGCGGCGCCCGCTCCCGCGTTCGGCATGAGCGCCTTCTCGGCCAGGAACTTCGCGATGTCGCGCAGCGTGACGAACTGCGCGAGGCTCGCGCCGCCTCCACCCGCCGGCAGCTTGATGTGGAACTGGTCGCGCAGCTCGCCCAGCAGCCGCGCCTTCTTGATCGAGTCGATGCCGAGGTCGGCCTCGAGGTCCTGGTCGAGGGTCACGACCTCGGGCGGGTAACCGGTCTGGTCGCACACGAACTTGACCAGCAGCGCCTCGATCTCGCTGTTGGCGCTGGTGGGCGCCGCGGCGGCGGGCGCAGCGCTCGGCTCGTCGCCCGTCGCCGGCCCCACGGCACTCGGGGAGCCGCGCAGCGTGTCGCTGCGCTCCGCCACCTTCGCGCGCCGCCGCTGGGTCGCGTCGAAGTGGGGGATCGCCACCGTCGCCGGCGCGGGCAGCTCGCGCGTCCGCGCGTAGGGCCACACCACGCTCGCGCCGGCGAGCGCCGCGGGCTCGGCGCCCGCGCCCGTGCTCGCGGCCCGCCACAGGTCCTGGGTCTCGAGGAGCGCCTGCACCCGCAGCATCTGCTCGCGGGCCGGGACCTTGGGGTGGTCGCAGCACACCACCGCGACCGGCTCGGACGCGAGGATGCTGCGGATCAAGCGGGTCAGCACGGTGCGCGGCCCGACCTCGACGAACACCCGCGCGCCGTCGGCGTGGGCGCGCCGCACCATCTCCACGAAGCGCAGCGGCTCGGTGAGCTGATCGGTGAGCCGCGCGCGGATCACGCTCGGCTCGGCGACGTACTCGTTGCCGATGCCGCTCAGCAGCGGCGTGCGCGGCGGGCGGATCTCGCACGCCCCCAGCACCCGGGCGAGCTCGGGCTTGGCGTCGGCGAGCAGCGCGCTGTGGAAGGGCTGCGGCACCGGCAGCACCCGCGCCACCTCGCCGGCGGCCTCGATCGCGTCCGCGACCTCCTGCACCAGCGCGGTCTCGACCGCGAGCACGGTTTGCTCGGGGCTGTTGAAGTTGGCCGGAGCCACGAACCCGCGGCCCGCGAACGACTCCACCACCCGCGCGATCTGCTCGGAGGACGCGGACGTGGAGACGAGCTTGCCGCGCGCAGCGCCGAGCGCGTCGAGCGCCTTGCAGCGGCCGTGGGTGGCCCGCATGCCGGTCGCCAGCGACCAGGCGCCGGTCGCGACCATCGCCGGGTACTCGCCGTAGCTGTGGCCGAGGACCACCGAGGGGATGACGCCGAGGCTCGCGAGCACACGGTGCACCAGCAGGTCCGCGCAGAACACCGAGATCTGGGTGCGCCAGGTGTCGGCGCCGAGGCGCTCCGCGCCTTCCTCCGACCACGCGATGTCGGCGAACGACGGCTCGCCGAGCGCCGCGAGCTCGCGGTCGAGCTCCTCGAGCGTCGCGCGAGCGACCGGATACGCGTCGAGCAGGCCGCGCAACATGCCGCCGTACTGGGAGCCCTGGCCGCTGAACGCGAACGCCAGGCCGGGAGGCGTCACGGGACGCTGCATCAGGAACACGCCCTGCTCGTGAAGCGCCGCCGAGAGGGCGAGGGAATCGGGCGCACCGCGGACCGAGCCGAGCTTGGCGCGCAGCGCTTCCGGGTCGGTCGCGACGAGCGCCAGCCGCCACGTCTCGTGGTCGGCGAAGCGACCGCCGCGCCCGGCCAGCTCCCACGCCGCGCCGACGTCCGCGAGCACCGCCTGGATGCGCGCCGCGAGCGCGTCGCGGGAGGTCGCGCCGAGGCGGACGATCCGCGGACCCGCCGCGGCGGCGGCGACCGCCACGCTCGCCGGCGAACCGGCCGTGGCCGCGGCGGCGTTCGCCAGCCCGCGCCAGGCGTCCGGGACGGCGTCGAGCCGTGCGTGGTAGGCGAGCCCGCGCAGGCCGACGGCGTGAAGCGCGACCGGCACCGTGCTGCCCGCCGCGCTGGCGCCGAGCTCGTCGGCGCGGCGCCCGGCCACGCCGAGGGCGTCGACTAGGCTCACCAGCGCGCTCGCCCCCTGCGTCATCCCCATTCGGTCCGCCGCGGAGAGCGCGAGCGGCGCGGCCTCGTCGGCCGTGGCCATGTGGAGCTCGCTCTCGGTGGCGGCGTCCGCGCTCGCCGACGGCGCGAAGCGCGCGAGCACCGCCGGCCGTGGCTCGTCGGAGGCGCGGCCGACCGCGCGCGTCACCGCGCGGCGCAGCGCGTCCAGCGCTCCGCCGCGGCTCGACGACGCGGTCACGTCGCCGAACGTGGCGAACGGTGTCCGCCCGCGCGCGAGCGGTGAATCGGCGCGCGTCAGCACCAGCGCCACCGCGCCCTCGCCGAGGTGGAAGTCTCCGCCGCCGGCGTGGGCCAGTCGCCGCATGCGGTCGTACTGCTCGAAGCGGGTGTGGTGGAGGGTGCGCTGCGCGCCGCAGCACACCGCGATCGCGCACTCGCCGGCGCGCAACGCGTCGAGGCCCGCGCCGAGGCTCGCGAGCCCGCTCGCCTCCTCGGCGTCCATCGCCGCGCACGGACCCATGAAGTCGAAGTGCTTGGAGATCCGGCTCGCGAGCGTGCTGCTCGAGAAGCTCCCGGCCTCGTCGGCGATCGGGAAGCGCTGGCGCAGCCGGGTCGCGCTGGCGGCGAGGATGGCGCTGCGCCGGTCGCCGCCGA
>CAYMQR010000045.1:0-16852 GCA_964392195.1 uncultured bacterium
CCGGCCGGCCCTCGGCGCGCAGCCGCCCCAGCGTCTCTGCGAGCCGGCTCATCGGCGCCCCCGCTTCGGCGCCGCCGCGAGGCGCTCGCCGATCCGCTCGGCCACCTTCATCACGTCCTTGTCGCCGCGCCCGGAGAGGTTGAGCACCACCAGCGCCCCCTTGCGGAGCGTCTTCTTGCGCGCCGCGCGCCGTACCCACGCGATGGCGTGCGCGGTCTCGAGGGCCGGGATGATGCCCTCGCGCCTCGCCAGGTACTCGAAGCCCTCGAGGGCCTCGTCGTCGGTGACCGAGTCGTACTGCACGGCGCCGAGGTCCTTCCACCACGACAGCTCCGGCCCGGAGCCCGGGTAGTCGAGGCCCGCCGAGATGGAGTGCGCCGGCAGGATCTGGCCGTCGGCGTCCTGGAGCACGTAGCTCATGCTGCCGTGGAGGACACCGGGCTTGCCCTTCCCCAGCGAGGCGCCGTGCTGGCCGGTCGAGATGCCGTAGCCGGCGGCCTCGACGCCCACCTTGCGCACCTTCGTGTCCTCGACGAACGGGTAGAAGAACCCGCTCGAGTTCGAGCCGCCGCCGACGCACGCCACGAGCCAGTCGGGCAAGCGCTCCTCGACGGCGAGGATCTGCCTGCGCGCCTCGCGGCCGATGACCGACTGGAGATCGCGCACCATCCACGGATACGGGTGCGGACCGACCGCCGAGCCGATGATGTAGTGAGTGCTCTCGACGTTCGTCGCCCAGTCGCGGATCGCCTCGCTGGTCGCGTCCTTGAGGGTGCGCGTGCCCGACGTCACCGCCACGACCTGGGTCCCCATCAGACGCTTGCGGATCACGTTGAGCGCCTGACGGTCGATGTCCTCCTCGCCCATGTACACCACGCACTCGAGGCCGAAGAGCGCCGCCACGGTGGCGGTGGCGACACCGTGCTGCCCCGCGCCGGTCTCGGCGATGATGCGCTTCTTCCCCATGCGCCGGGCCAGCAGCACCTGCCCCACCGTGTTGTTGATCTTGTGGGCGCCGGTGTGACAGAGGTCCTCGCGCTTCAGGTAGAGGCGGATGCCGAGCTCGTCGCTCACGCGGCGCGCGAAGGTGAGCGGCGTGGGACGGCCGACGTAGTCCCGCAGGAGGTCGTCGAGCTCGCGCCGGAAGCCCGGATCGCGGCGCGCCACGCGCCACTCGCGCTCCAGCTCGACGCACGCCGGGACCACGGTCTCGGGGACGTAACGCCCACCGAAGGGACCGAACCGGCCGTGCCGGTCCGGCTCGGTGAGCGCCTTCACCTGCTTCGGCCGCGTGGCCGGTCGCTTGCTTCGCTTCATGAGCGGTTGCGCGTCTCCTCGAACGCGGCGCGCGCTCGCTCGACGAACGCGCGGATCTTCTCGGGGTCCTTCACTCCGGGCGCGCGCTCGACCCCGCTCGCCACGTCCACGGCGTAGGGCTCGACCGCCCGCACCGCCGCGGCGACGTTCGACGGATCGAGCCCGCCTGCGAGGATCACGGGGAAGCGCCGCGCCGCGCGCCGCGCCAGCTCCCAGTCGGCGCGCAGCCCGGTGCCGCCCGGCGCGTCCGGCACGTAGGCGTCGATCAGCACCGCGCTCGCCCGAAACGCCTCGACTCCCGCGAGATCCGCCTCCGAGCGGGCGCGGACGCCGCGCACCACGCGACGGCTCAAGCTCGTCGCGAGCGCGGGCGTCTCGCCGCCGTGGAGCTGGATCACGTCGAGCCCGACCTGCGCGGCGATGTCCTCGATCCGCCCGCGCTCCTCGTCCACGAACACGCCGACGCGGCTCACGAAGGCCGGCAGCTCACGCGCGAGGTCCGCGGCGATCCGCGGCTCCACCCAGCGCTTGCTCTTCGGCCAGAAGTTGAAGCCGATCGCGTCCGCGCCCGACTCCGCCACCGCCCGCACGTCCGCGGCGTTCGTCACGCCACAGATCTTGACGCGGATCACGGGAGGCGGCCCCGGCCGAGCAGCGAGCGGATCTGCGCCACCGGATCACCCGCGCGCATGATCGACTCGCCGACCAGCACCCCCCGCACCCCGGCCTCGCCCACCCGTAGCACGTCGTCGCGGGTGTAGATCCCCGACTCCGAGACCACCGGGACGGTGCGCGGGATCTCGGGCGCCAGCGCCAGCGTCACGTCGAGGCTGGTCTCGAAGGTGGTGAGGTCGCGGTTGTTGATGCCGATCAGCTCCGCGCCACGCTCGAGCGCGATGTCGAGCTCGCGGGCGTGGTGGATCTCCACCAGCGTGTCGAGGCCGACCTCGCGGCCGGCGGCGAGCAGCTCGCCGAGCTGCAGCCGGTCGAGCGCGGCGACGATCAGCAGCATCGCGTCGGCGCCGGCGGCGCGGGTCTCGAACACCTGGTACGGGTCGATGATGAAGTCCTTGCGCAGCACGGGGATGTCGGTGGCGTCCCGCGCGCGCTCGAGATCGTCGAGCGAGCCGCGGAAGAAGTCCTCGTCGGTGAGGACGCTCATCGCCTGCGCGCCGCCCGCCGCGTAGCTGCGTGCGCGCTCGGCGGGCTCGGCGCCGGTCGCGAGCTGTCCCTTCGACGGCGACGCGCGCTTGAACTCGGCGATCAGGGCCGGCGCGGTCGGGTCCGCCTCGTCGATGCGCTTGCGGAAGCCACGCGCCGTCCCCTGACCGAGCGCCGCGTCCTCGAGGGTGCGCAGGCTGTAGCGCTTGCGCAGCGCGACGACCTCTTCCTGCTTGCGATCGAGGATCCGCCTCAGGATGCCTTCCGGCCGCGCGGACATGTCCTTCAGCCTCGGCTCGTGCCGGCGCGCGAGGTGGTGCGCCGCAGGAAGTTCTCGAGCAACGCCAAACCGGCCTCGGTGAGGATCGACTCGGGGTGGAACTGCACCCCCTCGACCATCCCGTCCGCGGTCCGCACGCCCATGATCTCGCCGTCCTCGCTGCGCGAGGTGACCGTCAGCTCGGGCGGCAGCGTGGGCTCCGAGATCACCAGCGAGTGGTAGCGGGTGGCGCGGAAAGGGTTGGGCAGACCCTGGTACACACCCGCGCCGTCGTGGGTGATCTGCGAGACCTTGCCGTGCATGAGCTGGCGCGCGCGCACGATCTCCGCGCCGTAGGCCGCGCCGATCGACTGGTGGCCGAGGCACACGCCGAGCAACGGGATCCGACCGCGCACCCGCTGCACCAGCGCCACGCTGATCCCGGCCTCCTTCGGCGTGCACGGACCCGGCGAGATCACGATGCGGTCGGGTGACAACCGCTCGACGTCATCGACGCCGAGCTCGTCGTTGCGCTTCACCACCACGTCCTCGCCGAGCTGCGCGAGGTACTGCACCAGGTTCCAGGTGAAGGAGTCGTAGTTGTCGAGCATGAGGAGCATGTCAGGGCTCCTCCCCGGCGGCGCCGCGAGGCACGCCGTCCACCAGGCTCAGGTTCTCGAGCCCACCCCGCGCCAGCGCCACGGCCTTGCGGGCCGCGCGCGCCTTGTTGACCGTCTCCCGGTACTCGCGCTCGGGGTCCGAGTCGGCGACCACGCCGCCGCCCGCCTGGACGTGGATCCTGCCGTCGCGGATCACCAGGGTGCGGATGGTGATGCAGAAGTCCATGTCGCCCGCGAACGAGATCCACCCCACCGCGCCGCCGTACGGGCCGCGATGGCTGGGCTCGAGCTCCTCGATGATCTCCATGGCACGGATCTTCGGCGCGCCGGTCAGGGTACCGGCGGGGAACGCGGATGCGAACGCGTCGAGGGCGTCGCGGTCGTCGCGCAGCTCACCCTCGACGTGCGAGACCAGGTGCATCACGTGGCTGTAGCGCTCCACCACGCCGAACTCGGGCACCTTCACCGTGCCGGTGCGGGCGACGCGGCCGACGTCGTTGCGGCCGAGGTCGACCAGCATCACGTGCTCGGCCATCTCCTTGGGATCGGCCAGCAGGTCCTTCTCGAGCGCGTCGTCCTCGCTCTTCGACGCGGCGCGCGGGCGGGTGCCGGCGATCGGTCGCGTCATGACCTGCTCGCCCTCGACACGCAGCAGCAGCTCGGGCGACGAGCCGATGAGCGTCCCCTCGTCGAAGCGCAGGAAGAACATGTAGGGAGACGGATTCACCACGCGCAGCGCGCGGTAGAGGTCGATCGGCCGCACGTCGAGCTCGGTGCTGAAGCGCTGCGACGGTACCACCTGGATGATGTCGCCGGCGCGCACGTACTCCTTCGCTCGCTCGACCGCCTGGTGATACGACTCGCGCGTGAAGTTCGACGTCCACGCCGGTGCTTCCGCACCTTGCGACGCCGCGAGCGGCTCGGGCTCGGGCAGCGGCGCGCGCAGCTCGCGGATCAGCTCCTCGATCTCCGCCACCGCGCGCTCGTAGGCGGCACCGAGGTCCGGCTCCTCGTCGACGAACACGTTGCGGATCACGCGGATGGTGCCGCGGACGTTGTCGAACACCATCAGCGCGTCGGTCCGGCTCAGGTGCAGGCGCGGGAAGCCGAGGACCTCGGGCTTCACGTCGGGCAGCCGCTCGAAGTGACGGACCACGTCGTAGGTCATGTAGCCGACGAGCCCGGCCGAGAAGCGCGGCAGCCCGGGCACCTCGACCGGGCGGTAGCGCGCGACCTCGCGTCGCAACACCTCCATGGGTGAGCCGTGGGGGTGGTCCTCGACGACGCGCTCGCCGTCGAGGATGCGCACGCCGGTGCCGTCGGCGATCACCTGCCGCGCCCCGAATCGTCCCAGGAAGCTGAAACGCGCCCAGCGCTCGCCGCCCTCGACGCTCTCGAGCAGGAACGCCTGCCGGTCGCCGCGGATCTTGAGGAAGGCGCCGAGCGGCGTGTCGAGATCGGCGAGGATCTCGCGGCTCACCGGCACCACGTTGCCGCGCGTCGCCCAGTCGCGGAACGCACGCAGGTCGGGGAAACAGGGACTCATCGTCGCTCGGCCGGGCCGCGCGGCCGATACCGGGCGTGCGGCTCGAAAAAACGGCGAGTATACCCGCGACACCGGTGTTGGCGAACGCGAAGCTACGCTGCGATCCGCATCCCTCCCGGGATGCCGCCCGGCGCGCGCGCCGGCTCCACGGCCCGGGAAGCGGGGGCCTGAGCGGAACCCCGCCGGATCACCGCGCCGACATCACCTCGGCGCCACGGAAACCCGCCGCCGTCAGCTTCTTCTGGGCGGCCTTCGCTTCGGCGGGGGTCTTGAACTTGCCGACCCGGACGCGGTACCAGGTGCCGTTCGGCAGCTCGACCTTGTTGATGTAGGGCGCCGCGCCGTGAGCCCGAAGGCGGGTGGCGAGCTGGTCCGCGTCGCCCTTGCTCTGCAGCGCCGCCACCTGCACGACGAACCCGGGGCTCGCCTTGTCGGCGGCCGACGGCGCGTCGGGCGTGATCTTGAGGGCGCCCGCGCTGGCCGCGGCCGCTGGCGCCGGCTTGGCGGGCGCCGCGGGCGCGGGTTTCGCGGCGGCCGCTTTCGCTTGCCGCTCGGCGGCGGCTTCCTTCACCGCCGTGGCGGTGTCGATCGATTTGGGCGGGCTCGCCTTCGCGGCCGGATCCGCCGCGGACTGCGCGGCGGGCGCAGTGCTCCCGGCCGCCGTCTTCGCCGCCGCCCCACCCGCGGTGGCCTTGAAGATCGAGTAGTCGGGACCACCTGGCGCGGGCGTCGCCGGCTTGGGCTCACCGGCGGCCGCGGTGCTCGTCGCCGCCGGCGCTTCGTCGCCCACCGGCGCCTCGGCGCCGACGCCACGGGTCGCCGGCGCGGGGGTGTCGTGGCGACCGTCCGCCAACTCGGCGCGCTTGGAGGCGGGGGCGTCTTCCCGTCTCGGCGCGCTGGTGCCGTCACCGGCGCCCTTGGCGTCGGCCTTGGTCTCGACCTTGGCGTCGGACTTGAGCTCCGACTTGGACTCGGCCTTGGGCTCGGTCTTGGCATCACCGAGCTTGACCGTCTCGCCGCCGTGCTCGGGCCGCAGCACGTCCAGCTCCCGTCCGGCCTTCATGCCGAGCGCGAACGCGAGTGCCACGACGACGAGCAAACCGACCAGGAACCCGGCGGCCTTCAGCGGCGACGTCCCCTGGGACGCCGAACCGGAACGATGATCCATCTCGGTACCTCGCGAGCGAAAGTGCGAGCAGCGCAGCGCGGGGGATCGGTCGACACGCTCCGCGACGACGCGCGTGGAGCGCGCGGCGCGCGCGACCGTTTCCTACCGGCTGCGGGTCGGCGCCGTCAAGGAGCGTCGGGAGCGGTGAAGCCGATCGACATCTGAGCCGAGGCGTCGACCCGCACGCCGGTGTCGATCCGGAAGGCGACCGTCTCGAACGCGCCCACGTGGCCACCCTCGCCGAGGGGCGCGCTCACGACCAACGCCGGCTCGGCGCCGCGCCGGATCGTGACGACGGCCTGCGCGCCGTCGAGGGGGCGATCGCTCAGGTTGAAGGCGCGGCCCTCGACCACCAGCGTGCCGTCGGCGGCGACGGTCCGCAGCATCGGACCGTCCTGGAGCAATCCGGCGTCGGTGGAACCGGCGCACCCTCCCGCCACCGAGGCCGCGAGCCCGAGCGCCGCCAGCGGCGCGCGCCACCTCATCTCCGCGGCCCCCGGTCCTCGGCGGGCTTGCGCGCCGCCTTGTCGAGCGGAATCACCTTGCCGCGCGGGGCGTCGGCCGCCGGCCGCGGCGCCGCCGGCTCGCTCGCCTCTTCCTCGTGGTCGCGGATGATCTGGCCGAGCAGGCGATGCTGCAGCTTGAGCGCGCCGATCGCGTGCTCCTTCAGGTAGCCCTTCTCGAACACGGTCACGCGGTCTCGGCGCGCCAGCGACACCACCGTGAGCCACACCTGGAAGCTCAGGAACGCGAACAGCACAACCTGGAAGAAGAGCCACGCAGGGTCGAGCACCGAGTGCTCGGCGATCTTGCGCCGGTCGTGGACGATCCGCAGCTCGCCGCTCACCGCGTCGCCCGCGGCCCCGAGCGGCACCGCCAGCGTCAGCTTGCGGAAGTCGCGGCGCACCTGGACGGGGGGACGGGAGGTGGAGGTCGCCGCGCCAGGCGCGGCCACCACTGCCCCGACCCCCGCGGCGAACACCGGGGCGAGCTCCCACTCCTCGTTGGTCTCGCTCGGCGCCGGCGAGCGACGCGCCAGGTAGTCGCTCAGGAACGACTGGCCGGCGGCGCGCGAGCGCTGCTCGGGGTTCTCGCGGAAGAACCCGCGCACCTCGCGCGCGGCCTGCTCACCCGCGACGCGGCTCTGCAACACCACCCGCTGCTCCTCGCGATCGAGCTCGAGCCAGCCGTTCGCGACCAGCAGCAGCACCACCATCAACTCGCCGGCGACGAGCCCCACCGCCACCTTGCCGCGCCGGCCGAGCTGGATCGCCATCGCGCTCACCCCACCCGTCGGCGGGCCGGATCGGCGAACGCGCGGATGCACTCCTGGATCGCTTCCTCGGGCCGATGCCGAAGCAGCATCACCACCATGCCCTCGAAGTCGCGCCGGGTGTCGGCGTCGAGGCTTCGCACCAGGCGGATCAGCGCCCGCTCCTGGGCGTTGAGCTCGGGGCTCTCGACCGCTGGCGGTTCGAGCGCTCGCGCGTCGGCGCCCCAGCCCTGACGCTCGACGTAGTGGGCGAGGCGGTCGCGGCGCGCGATCTCGCGCGTCTCCTCGAGGTCGAGCCCGAGGACCTCGGCGATCTGATCGCAGCGACGCTCGGTGGGGGCATCCACCCGGCCCTTCTCGAGGAGGTGGATGTAGGTGTTGGTGACGCCGATCTCCTGCGCGAGCCGCGCCTGGGAGAAACCAGCCTCCCGTCGCTTCCGCCGCAGGTATTCGCCGAAGCCCGCCACACGTCGTTCCGTTTGATCCACCGCCGGTCCGGTTCCGAAGGTGCGCCCAGGATAGGCCCGTGACAGGGTCCGTGAGAAGTCCCGATTCATGGGCCCAGATTAAATCTACCACTTGACACAATCAACTAATTTGCTTTACCTTGCTACCCATGCGCGGATCGCACCGGCAGAAGCTCGATTGCGGGTCGATCGCTCCGCACGTAAGATGCCGCGCGCTCAAGCTGTTCCCTCGTTTCGACTCCAAGCGAAGCGCTCCACTTGCTGAGTACCGCCGGAACTCCGAGCTCGCCGACCCTGGTACCGGGGCACACCCCCGCTGCGTCGCGCTGCCGCTCTCGACCCGAGGTGGCCCTTGACCCGCTCGGCGCGGCGCGCTCGAGCGGTCGCATCCCTCGTCACGGCGGCGCTGGTGGATGACGCGGTGGCCAGACTGACGGCCCCCCCCACCATCCCCGCGGGCGCCAGCGGCTGGCGCGTGTTCGCGGTCCGGCCGGGCTCGCTCTTCGCTCGGCTCGGGCTGGTCGACGGCGACGTGGTGCGCGCGATCGGCTCGACGCGCCTCGCCGGCCTCGCGAGCCTGCGCGACGGACGCGCCTTCGAGGTCACCGTGGACCGCGGCGAGCTCGAACGCACGCGGCGCTACCGGGTGCGCTGACCCATGCTCCGGACCGTCCCCCCCGCCCTGGCGCGCGAGCGCGCGATCTTCCCGGATTCGCGCCGTCTCCCCGTTTCATTTCCCCGCGTCGACTGCCACTCTTGCCGATTCGGGACCGATCCATGAAACGAGCGGCGCGCATCGCGCGATGGGTGGCTTTCGTGGTGACCGCGCTGGCGGCCGCGGACGTGGTGGCGTCGCTGGTCGCGAGCCGGCTGAGCCAGGGCATCTCGGTGGCGAGCGCTCCGGGCGCCACCCAGCCGCCGCCGCACAAGCGGCTGCAGCGCAACGACTCCGCCTACGTCGGTCCGATCACCAAACGCAACCTGTTCCGCATCGCGTCACCCGAGGCGCCCGCGGAGAAGAAGCCCGCCGCCGAGGAGACCACCGGACCGCTCCAGACCAGCTCGCTGGCGCAGCGCTTCGAGCTGGTCGGCACGGTGGTCGCCAGCAACCGGGCCGAGTCGGTCGCGGTGGTACAGGAGCGCGCCGGCGCGCAGGACTCGAAGATCTACCTGATCGGCGACAAGCTCGGTGACGAGGCCGACATCCTCGCCGTCGAGCCCACCCGCATCGTCCTCGAGGTGGCCGGCCGCAAGGAGCAGATCGCCATCGAGCTCGAGGGCGACCAGCCGGGCGCCAACGCGGGCTTCCGCGCGGTCGGCGCGAGCGCCGTCTCGCCACCCCCGCCGCCCGGCGGTGACGCCGCCGCCGAGGGGATCCGCCGCAACCCCGACGGCACCTACACGCTCGACTCGCGCATGGTCGAGGGGCAGCTCGCGAACCTCTCCGAGCTCCTCACCCAGGCGCGCGCCGTCCCCAACTTCGAGGACGGCAAGACCAACGGCTTCCGGCTCTTCAGCATCAAGCGCGGCTCGATCTTCGACCAGATCGGGCTGCGCAACGGCGACGTGATCCGCAAGGTCAACTCGAACGAGCTCAACGATCCCGCGGTGGCGCTCAACGTGTTCCAGGAGCTGCGCAGCTCGCGCGACTTCCAGGTCACCGTGATGCGCAACAACCACGAGGAGACGCTCTCCTACCAGGTGCGCTGACGCTCGGCGCGGGTCGCGGGGCGGCGGTCACCGCCGCCGCCGGGCCCAGGCACGAGCGGGTACTCACTCGAACGAGGTCGGAATGCGAACGTGGATTCGCCCCATCGCCGCCACCGGCGGCCTTCTCGTCCTGCTGCTGGTGGGTCCGGGCATGGCCTTCGCCCAGGAGCCGGCCGCCGCCGAGCCCGCGGCCGACGAGAACCCGGCCTGCGTCAAGCCGGACCCCGGCAAGAAGTACACGTTCAACTTCCACAAGATCGAGGTCGAGAAGCTCGCTGCGATCATCAACCAGATCACCTGCAAGCGGATCATCTTCGAGGAGAAGGTCCGCCAGAAGCTGACGATCTTCTCGCAGGACGCGGTGACCGCCGAGGAGGCGTTCGAGCTGTTCCAGGCGGCGCTCGACGCGGGCGGCCAGTACACGCTGATCCCGTTTCGCGGCGGGTACAAGATCGTGCTGACTCGCGACTCGAAGGGCCTCGGCATCCCGACCACGTCGGGCCGCGGCGACCCGAGCTCGGAGTCGATGATCGTCACCCAGATGGTGCGGCTCAAGTACGTCGACGCCGCCGAGCTCGCCCAGGTCTTCCAGCAGCTCATCTCGCGCGACGCCTCGATCGTCCCCTACCCGCCCACCAACACCCTGATCATCACCGACACCGGCGCCAACATCCGCCGCCTCCTCGACATGGTCGCGGCGGTGGACGTGCAGGAGAGCGAGCAGAGGATCGAGGTCCTCACCCTCCAGTACGCCGCGGCCGCCGACATCGCCGAGAAGGTGGCGCAGATCCTCACCGCGCCCGACGACAGCCAGGGGGGTGGCAACCGCACCATCCGCACCAGCCCTGGAACGCCGCGCCCGCCGACGCCTGGCGGCACGCCGGGCGGCGCGACCGCCGAGTTCGAGATCTCGCCCGGCAAGCAGGCGAAGATCCTGCCCTACGAGCGCACCAACTCGATCATCGTGGTGGCCGGGCAAGCCGAGATCGAGAAGGTCCGAGAGCTGGTCCGCCAGCTCGACTTCGACGCCCCTCCGGGGCGCGCGCACTTCAACGTCGTGCATCTGCGCTACGCGCGCGCCGACGAGATCGTCGAGGTCCTCGCGCAGCTCCTCGGCGGTGGCGGAGGCGGCGGCTCGGGCTCCCGCAGCTCGCGGCGGGGCCTGTCCGGCTCGTCGAGCCTCGGGGCCTCGTCGTCGAGCCGTTTCGGCTCGTCCAGCCTCGGCGGAAGCAACGTCGCCGGCATCGGTTCGACGCTCGGCTCGAGCACATCGTCGCTCAACCGTGGCGACAGCGGCGGCGGCGGCGTGAGCCGCGCCGCGGCCGAGGCGGGCGAGCAGTTCACCGGGCAGGTCTCGGTGACCGCCGATCCGGCGACCAACTCGCTCCTGGTCTCGGCGTCGCCCGAGGACTTCCGCGTGCTGCGCCCGGTGATCGACGAGCTCGACGTGCGCCGCAAGCAGGTGTTCGTCGAGGCGGCGATCCTCGAGGTCGCCCTCAACAACTCGCAGACCCTCGGCGTCCAGGCGTCGTCGATCGCGGGCGGTTCCAACGCCCTCGGCCTGATTCGCTCCAGCCTCGACGCCACCAGCCCGATCGGCAGCGTCCTCGCCGACCCGGTCAACAACTTCCCCCCCGGCTTCGGCGCCGCCATCACCTCGACGGACACCGTCCAGCTGCGCGACGCGGAGGGCAACGTCGTCGAGGTCCCCGCCGCCGCGGTGCTGATCCAGGCGCTCGCCGCCAACTCGAACGTCAACGTGCTCTCGACGCCCCACATCCTCACCACGGACAACGAGGAAGCGCAGATCGTCGTCGGCCAGCAGGTGCCGTTCCCCACCGGCACCGTGTTCTCGAACGGCGGCGTGAACCCGGTGCAGACCGTCGAACGCCAGGACGTCGGCCTCACGCTGCGCATCACGCCGCAGATCAGCGACGCGGGCTACATCCGCCTCGACATCTTCCAGGAAGTGTCGGCGGTCGTGCCGACGTCCGACACCGAGGTGCTCACCTCGCTCGGACCGACGACCACCAAGCGCTCCGCCGAGACCCGGGTCGTGGTGAAGGACGATCAGACCGTGGTGATCGGCGGTCTCATCCAGGACCGCGTCACCACCGTCGAGACCAAGATCCCCTACCTCGGCGACATCCCGTACCTGGGCTGGCTCTTCTCGGTGAACACCGACCGCACCGAGAAGGTGAACTTGCTGATCCTGCTCACGCCGCGCGTGGTGCGCGAGGACGAGGACGTCACCAAGTTCAGCAACAACAAGCGCCAGGACACCAACGACTTCTACCAGGGCAGCGACCAGGTCAACCCGCTCGAGGACTACATCGACCGGCTGCGCGAGCAATACCCGCCGCAGCGCCCGCACGACGTCCCCGAGCCGAGGCAGCTCCAGTACACGCCGCCCCGCACCCTCGACGGCCGCGACAACCAGGGCATCGAGGGCTCGACCTACTCCCCTCCCGGCGCCGCGCCGGGAGCGCCGATCCCGACCGGGCGCGGCAGCGTGGGCCCGGGGGCGGCGACCGCGCCGTCGGGCGGCGCGCTGCCGGGCTCGTCGACGCTGGTGATCCCGCCTCCGCCACCACCCGCGGTCGCGCCGCCCTCGACCCGGCTCGACGTGACCCCCGAGCCCGACCTGTCGAGCGCGTCGCCGCCGCCCGCGGCCCGGCCCACGTTCGACACCCGCGGCGCCGCGGCGCCGGTGCCGAGCGCCACCCTCGCCGCCGCCGAGCCCGCCGCGCGCACCGAACGCGCGGGCACCATCCGCGCCGCGCTCGGCCCGGTGCCGCCGCCCGGGTTCGAGTCGAGCCCGCTCGAGCTCACGCTCCAGACCGCCGCCGCGAAGAGCCAGAAGGTGGTCGGGCTGCTGGTGTTCGTCGACGGCGAGCTGATCTTCTCGCGCCACGCCGACACCGGCGTGCTCGAGTCGCCCGCCCCCATCACGCTCTTCGTCAACGGCCTCGCCGCCGGTGACCACGAGGTCAAGGTCTCGCTCGACGTCAGCGACCCCAAGAAGCGCTCGCAGGAGGTCACGGCGTCGTTCCCGGTGGTGATCCCGTCCGACGCCCGCAAGGTGGTGCGCGCCAAGGTGCTCGAGGGCAAGGGCCGCGAGGCGAGCGCGCCCACCATCCTGTGGACCGAGAGCGAGGAGGCCGCGTGAGCACGGCTCGCCTCAAGATCGGCGAGATCCTGCTGCGCGCCGGGCTCGTGACCTCCGAGCAGGTCGACGAGGCGCTCGCGCTCCAGGCGCAGAAGGGCGGACGGCTCGGGGAAGTGCTGATCGGGCTCAAGCGCATCGACGACACCGACCTCGCCGAGGCGCTCGCGCGTCAGACCGGGCTGCCATTCGCCGCCGACCTGGCGAGCCAGGAGATCGACTCCGAGCTCGTCAGCCTGGTGCCGATCGCGTTCGCGAAGCGCTTCGGGCTGGTCCCGCTCAGCCGCGACGTGACCGGCGTGAAGATCGCGGTCACCGACCCCCTCGACCTGGGCTCGATCGACCAGGTGGCCAAGCTGGTGGGCGCGCGCCCGCGGCTGGTTGTCACGTCTCCGCGCGCGCTCCTCGAGCTCGTCAACCGCACCTACGACGTGGGCGGCGACTCGGCGCGCGACATGATCGAGGATCTCGACATCGAGAGCCTCGACACCCTCGCCCACGAGCTCGAGGAGCCGGAAGACCTCCTCGACGCCGACAGCGAGGCGCCGATCATCCGGCTCCTCAACACGCTCATGGCGCAGGCCGTGAAAGAGCGCGCAAGCGACATCCACATCGAGCCGTTCGAGCGCGACCTCGTGGTGCGGTTCCGCATCGACGGCATCCTCCACGACGTGCTCAGGCCGCCCAAGCGCATCCAGAGCTCGATCACCTCGCGCGCCAAGATCATGGCGGGGCTCAACATCGCCGAGAAGCGGCTGCCTCAGGACGGCCGCATCCGCATCAAGATCGGCGGCAAGGACATCGACATCCGCATGAGCGTGATCCCGGTCGCCCACGGCGAGCGGATCGTCATGCGCCTCCTCGACAAGGCCACCGTGGTGCTCGACCTCGAGCAGCTCGGGCTCCTCGAGGATCACCGCAACACCATGGAGAGGTTGATCCACCGCCCGAACGGCATCCTGCTCGTCACGGGTCCGACCGGTAGCGGCAAGACCACCACGCTCTATGCGGGCATCACGCGCATCAACTCGGTCGACAAGAACATCATCACGGTCGAGGACCCGATCGAGTACCAGCTCCGCGGCATCGGCCAGATCCAGGTACACCCCAAGATCGGGCTCAGCTTCGCGAGCGGGCTGCGCTCGATCCTGCGCCAGGACCCGGACGTGATCCTGGTCGGCGAGATCCGTGACCTCGAGACCGCCGAGATCGCGATCCAGGCGTCCCTCACCGGCCACCTGGTGTTCAGCACGCTGCACACCAACGACGCGCCCGGCGCGGTCACCCGCCTGGTGGACATGGGGGTGGAGGCGTTCCTGGTGGCGTCGTCGCTGCTCGGTGTGCTCGCCCAGCGGCTGGTGCGCGTGATCTGCCCGCAGTGCAAGAAGCCCTACCAGCCGACCGAGGGCGAGCTCAAGGAGCTCGGCGTCAAGGACGGCGAGCTGCCCGACGGAGTGCTGTGGAAGGGCGCCGGCTGCAACGCCTGCATGCGCACCGGCTACAAGGGGCGAACCGGCATCTACGAGCTCTTCGTGGTGGATGACGCCGTCCGTGACGCGATCCTCGGCCGGGGCGACACCGCCACGGTGCGGCGCGCGGCCATCGCGAGCGGCATGATCACGCTGCGCGCGGACGGCGCGCGCAAGGTGCTCGCCGGCATCACCACCGTCGAGGAGATCATCCGCGTCACCCAGGACGTGATGTGAGGAACGCCGTGCCCGATCCACGCCGCGAGCCGCTCACCCGTCCCACCGCCGGAGCGCGCGCAGCCTCCGTGTGAGCCGTCATGCCCGTCTTCGAATACCGCGGCGTCAACGAAAAGGGGAAGCCCGTCAAGGGCATCATCGACGCCGACAGCCCGCGCGCCGCGCGCGCCAAGCTGCGCAAGCAGAACATCTTCGCCAGCGACCTCACCGCCGAGACCAGCGCGGCGCAGAGCGGCCTCCTCGAGCGGCGCTTCCGGCTGCGCTCGCTGTTCGAGACCGTCAGCGTGATGGACGTGTCGGTGGTGGCCCGCCAGCTCTCGACGCTCACCTCGGCCGGCATGCCGCTGGTCGCCGCGCTCCAGGCCACCCTCGAGCAGCAGCCCAAGCAGAGCCTCCAGAAAGCGCTCACCAAGGTCCGCGAGCGCGTCAACGAGGGCTTGAGCCTCGCCGACGCGCTCCGCGAGCACCCGCGGATCTTCCCCGAGCTGTTCGTCGACATGGTGAAGTCGGGCGAGGCCTCGGGCGCGCTCGACGTCGTGCTGGTACGGCTCGCCGACTACCTCGAGGAGCACGCCCGCAACTCGGCGAAGCTCAAGGCGGTGCTCACCTACCCCGCGCTCATGATGAGCGTCGCCGGCATCATCGTGTTCCTGATCTTCACCAAGGCCATTCCCCAGCTCAAGGGGATCTTCGAGACCATGGGCAAGGCGCTCCCGCCACTCACGCGCACGCTCATCGGCATCGGCGACTTCCTGAGCGCGTGGTGGTGGGTGCTGGTGCTCGGCGCGATCGGCGCGGTCATCGCGGTCAACCGCTACGGCAAGACCGAGAAGGGCCGCCGCCACCTCGATCGCATCAAGCTCAACTTCCCGATCACCGGCGAGTTGATCCTCAAGATCTCGGTGGCGCGCTTCGCGCGCACGCTCTCCACTCTTCTGGCGAGCGGCATCCCGATCCTCAAGGCCCTCGAGATCGTCGAGGCGGTGGTCGCCAACCGCGTGCTCGCCGACGCCATCGAGGACGCGCGCGGCTCGATCCAGGAGGGCGCGAGCATCTCGGCGCCGCTGCGCGCGAGCGGCGTCTTCCCGCCGATCCTCATCCACATGGTCGCGATCGGCGAGCAGAGCGGTCAGCTCGAGGACATGCTGAGCAAGGTCGCGACCGCCTACGACAACGAGGTCGCGACCGCCACCATGCAGCTCACCTCGCTCCTCGAGCCGATCATCATCCTGCTCATGGCCGGGATCGTGGTGTTCATCGCGCTCGCGATCCTGCAGCCGATCTTCCAGCTCAATCAGCTCACCACGGCGTGCGCGGGCTTCCTCGCCGCCGCCTGAGCACTCGCGATCCGGAAGGAGAGACGTCCATGAAGCCCATCCCGAGCCATCGTCCTCGCGCCGCGGTCCGCGCGCTCGCCGGGCGCCGCGATCAGCGCGGCTTCACGCTGATCGAGATCCTGGTGGTGGTCGCGATCATCGCGATCTTCGCCACCGTCGTCGCCCTCAACGTCTCGGGCGAGGTGCCCAAGGCCAAGGTCACCAAGGCCAAGAGCGACATCTCGGCGATCGAGAGCGCGCTCGACCAGTACAAGATGGACAACAGCGTCTACCCGGCGACCGACCAGGGCTTGCAGGCGCTGATCCAGCCGCCCGCCAGTGGCCGCGTACCGAGGCACTACCGCGACGGCGGATACATCAAGCGCCTGCCGGTCGATCCGTGGGGCAACCCGTACGGCTACGCGTCGCCCGGCGTCCACGGCGACGTCGACATCTGGAGCTACGGCGCCGACGGCGCCCCGGGCGGCGAAGGGCCCGACGCCGAGATCGGCAACTGGAACCTCACGCAGTGAGGCGCGGACGGCGAGGAGATCCACCGTGTACGCGCGCCGACGATCGGTTCCGCGCCGCGCGCCGTCCGGCCGCGCGAACGCCCCGGGGTTCACACTCCTCGAGGTGCTGATCGCGGTCGCGCTCCTCGCCATGGCGCTGGTGCCGCTGCTCGGTAGCATGAACGCGAGCCTCAACCTCGCGTACAGCGCGAAGATGAAGACCATCGCCACCCTGCTCGCCCGCGAGCGCATGACGCGCGTCGAGCTCGCCGGGTTTCCCGAGCTCGGCGACTCGTCCGGCGACTTCGGCGAGAACGCCGCGGCGTTCTCGTGGAAGCAGTCGGTGATCGAGCCGCCCGCCGGCCTCGACGCCAACACGGTGCGCGAGGTGAAGCTGTGGGTGCTGTGGAGCGAGGGCAGCACGGCGCGCGCCTACCAGCTCACCAACTTCATCGTCGACCGCGCCGCCGCGGACCAGGGCACGGACGGCGGCGGCGAAAGCTCGGACGACGACGGGGGTGGCGGTGGCGGTCCCTCGGGCACCGGCGTCGAGGAGTGACGACGTGCTCCGCGCCCACCGACCCCCATCAGCCCCCGGCGCGGCGGGCTTCACGCTCATCGAGCTGCTGGT
>CAYMQR010000046.1:0-16795 GCA_964392195.1 uncultured bacterium
GGCGAGGTAGCCGGCGGCGAAGCTCATGAGGTGGCTCCGCCGCCGAGGTGCGCGCGCAGCGCGGCGAGGCCCGCCGCCGAGCCGATCTCGTAGAAGCGCTCGCCCACCTCGAACGCGGCGAGTTCGCGGGACGCGACCAGCGAACCGTAGAGCGCCGCCAGGTCCGCGGGCTCGCCTCCGGGCAGTCGCTCGAAGACCTCGGCGCGAAAGACACCGAGCCCGTAGTCGAGGTGCTTCATGGCGGGCGTGCGGTTCACCTTGTCGTAGCGCACGATCTGCCCGTCCCGGAGCTCGACGTTGCTCGCGTCCCAGCGGTCCTCGTTGCGGTGGACCGTCATGAGCGCGGGCTGCCCCGAGCGGCGGAAGCTCTCGTACACCGCCCGATAGTCGCACGGAAGGTACGAATCGCCGTAGAGAGTGAAGAACGACGCGCCGAGGGCGGGCAGCGCGCGCCGGATCGCGCCGGCGGTGCCGAGCAGCCTGGGCCCGTCGCGCACCACCTCGATCGACATCGCCGCGGGCCACGAGAGCCGCGCCACGGCGTGCTCGACGCGCTCGGCGAGGTGCGCGGCGCACACCACCACGCGCGTCACGCCGCTCGCGGCGAGCAGCCGCGCCTGGCGCAGCAGGAACGGCTCGCCGGCGACGTCGAGGAGGCACTTCGGGGTGGTCGCCGCGGCGGCGCCGAGGCGCGTCGCCAGGCCGCCCGCCAGGATCGCGACGGCCGGGAGCTCGCTCGCCGCCGCGCCCGTGGTCACGGCTGGCTCACCACCTGCGCGCCACGGAACTCGAAGCGGAAGCGCACCTCGGGCAGGCCCACCTCGGCCATGGCGCGGCGGATCCGGCTCTTGTCGTTGGCGTAGAACATCAGGAAGCCGCCGCCGCCCGCGCCCACGATCTTGCCGCCGCGGGCGCCGCTCTGCATGCCCAGCTCGTACCAGGCGTCGATCTCCGGGTTGGACATCCGCGACGAGCGCTGGCGCTTGAGGAGCCAGTGGGCGTGCATGAGCTCGCCGAAGCGGTCGAGCTCGCCGCTCTCGAGCAGCGCCTGGCTCTCGGCGCCGATCTCCTTGACCCGGTGGAGGTGCTCGGTGATCGCGGGGTCGTGGGCGCGGCTCGAGCGGTCCTGCTCGGCGAGGATCTCGGGCGCCGAGCGCGAGAACCCGGTGAAGAAGAGCACCAGGTTGTCCTCGAGGTCGTAGAGCGTGCGCGGCGGGAGCCGTAGCCGCTCCGCGGTGACCTCGCCGTCCCGGGCGATGTGGAACGCGTGCAGCCCGCCGAACGCCGCGGCGTACGGGTCCTGCTTGCCGACCGGGTTGGCGAGCACGTCGATCTCGATCCTGCACGCGTGCTCGGCGAGCTCCTTGGGCTCGACGCGGCGGCGGTCGAGCGCCGTGAGCGCCAGGATCAGCGCGGTGGTGAAGCTGCCCGACGAGCCGAGCCCGGTGCCGGCGGGGATGTCCGCCATGCTGGTGATCTCGAGCCCGGGCTCCTCGAAGCCGAGCGAGAGCAGCACCTCGCGGATCAGCGGGTGCTCGAGCTCGCTGGCGCGCTTCACCCGCTCCATGCGCGAGTACTTGGCGATCAGCTCGCGCGCGAAGGTGGGGTGGAGCGTGATGTAGACGTACTTGTCGATCGCCGCGGACATCACGAAGCCGCCGTGCTCTCGGTAGTAGGACGGCAGGTCGGTGCCGCCGCCGCCGAGGGTGACGCGGAGCGGGCTCCTGGTGATGATCACCGCGCGCTCCGGGCGTAGACGTCCTCGACGACGCCGAGCGCGGCGATCGCGTCGCCGAGCCCGGGCGACGGCTCACGCCCGCTCGCGACGTCTTCCGTGAAGGCGCTCATCTCCGCGGCCCACGACACGTCCTCGCCGGGGAACTCCCAGGTGGTGACGTCGGGCGGGCCGAGCTCCGAGCGCATCTTGTACCAGGTGAGCCGCTCGGTGCCGTAGCTGCCGCCGAGCCCGCTGACCTCGAGCTTGCCGTGGTGGCCGGTGACCTCGAAGGAGAAGGTGTTCTTCCACTCGGTCCAGCTCGCGTGCAGCCACGCCACGCGGCCGCGCTCGCCGCGCAGCAGCAGGAACGCGTTGTCCTCGACCGGCATGTCCCAGAAGAAGGTCGCCGCGTGGCCGTGCTCGAGGCGCAGCTCGCCCAGGAACCAGCGCGCGAGGTCGATGAGGTGGACACCCTGGTCGACGAGCTCGCCGCCGCCCGAGCGCGCCGGGTCGGCGCGCCACTCGCGCTCGTAGCCCAGTCGGCCGCCGTGCCCGTAGCGGGCGCGGACGTAGTGGAGCTCGCCGAGCTCGCCGCGCCCGGCGATCTCGCGAGCGAGCGCGAGCGCCGGGTGGAAGCGGTGGTTGAAGCCGATCCGCACCCGGCTACCGGTGCGGCGCGCGAGCTCGGCGAGGCCGGCCAGCTCGTGCGGGCGGCGCGCCGCCGGCTTCTCGACCAGCACGTGCTTCCCGGCTTCGACGGCGGCGCGGGTGATGGGCGCGAGCACGTCGTGCGAGGTCGAGACCAGGATGGCGTCCACGTCGGTGGCGGCGACCACCTCGCGCCAATCGGCGGCGACCCGAGCGCCGGGCCCGGACGCGAGCGCCGCGACGGCGGCCGCGCGCTCGGGGTCGACGTCGACGCACGCCACCAGCCGCGCCGCGCCGCCGAGTCCCTTGGCGCGCTTCTCGGCGACCTTGCCGCAGCCGACGATCGCGACCCTCACGCCCCGTCCCAGTCCTTGCCGCGCTCCTTCGGGGTGATGCGGCGGAGCGTGTACACGTCGGAGGCGGCGAGCTCGCCCGCGAGCTCGGGCAGCCGCTCCCACGGGTCCCAGACCGAGCTGATCAGCCGGCCCGACACGCCGCCGCTGGCGGCCGACGCGAGGAACACCGCGAGCGCCGCGCCGCGCTCCATCGGCGCCGCGCGCCCGTTCCGCACGTCGAGCGACGTCCGGTACATGGCATCGCCGGCGAGCGCGGGGCCGGCGGCGCGCACCTCCGCGTGGAGCCGTGTGTCGAGGGCGCCGGGCGAGAGCGCGTTCACGGTGACGCCGCTGCCGTCGAGCTCGCGGGCGAGGGTCTCGGTGAACCGCACCAGCCCCGCCTTGGAGGTGGCGTACGCCGAGAAGTGCGGCAGCGCGGTGGTGGCGCCGCCGCCGGACACGTTGACGATGCGGCCGTCGCCACGCGCGACCATCGCCGGAACGACGCAGCGGCTGAGCGCGACCGGTGCGAGCAGGTTCACGCGCAGCGTGCGATCCCAGGTGGCGGCGTCGGTCTCGGCGAGGGTGCCGATCGGTCCGATCAGGCCGGCGTTGTTGACCAGCACGTCGACGCCGCCGAGCGCCTCCTCGGCGTGGGCGGCGATCACCGCCGGCGCGGCGGGATCGCCGAGGTCGGCGGCGAGCACGTGAAGGCGCTGCGTGGGGTCGCGGCGCTCGGCTTCGAGGCGCGCTAACGCGTCGTCGAGGGCCACGCGCTCGCGCGCCACCAGGAGCAGCGAGGCGCCCTCGCGCCAGAACGCGCGCGCGATCTCGAGCCCGAGCCCGCGCGAGCCACCGGTGACGATCGCGCGGCGTCCCGCGAGCGCTCCGCTCACCGCCGCTCCAGGAGCCACGGGTTCGCCTGCAGGAAGGACACGGTGCGCTCGACGCCCTCGCGGATGGTGTGGCGCGGTGCCCAGCCGAGTGCACGGATGCGCGCGCAGTCGAGGACGATGAGCGGGTTGTCGCCGACCCAGCCGCGCTCGCCGCCCTGGTACACGCGTCGAGGAGTGAGCTTGAGGTGCTCGGCGATCCAGGTGATCGAGTCGTCGACGCACGCGACCTCGTCGGTGCCGAGGTTGAACACCTCGACGCGCCCGCTCGCCTTCGCGAGCGCCAGCGACATCGCGCGGACGCAGTCGCCGACGTGGAGGTAGGACTTCCGCTGCTGGCCGTTGCCGAGGACGTCGATGTGCTCGGGGTGCTCGCGGAGCTGGCGCAGGAAGTCGAAGACGTGGCCGTGCGAGTAGCGCTCACCGAGGATCGACACCAGCCGGAAGATCACGCCCTGCATGCCGAAGCCCTCGGCGTAGGCCTGGATGTAGGCCTCGGCGGCGAGCTTGGAGGCCGAGTAGAGCGAGGTCTGGATCGGGAAGGGCGCGTTCTCGGGAGTGGGGTAGACGGTGGTGTCGCCGTAGATGGCGCCCGTGGACGCCATGAGGATGCGCCGCACGCCCGCGGCGCGCATGGCCTCGAGGACGGTCCAGGTGCCGATCACGTTCTGGTCGAGGTCGACGCGGGTGCGCTCGGTGCCGAAGCGCACGTCGGCGTTGGCGGCGAAGTGGAAGACCGCGTCGCAACCGGCGAGCGCCGCCGTGAGGGCCGCGCGGTCGAGGATGTCGCCGCGCACCAGCCGGAAGCGGCCGCTCGCGCTTGCGCCGGCCAGGAACTCGAGCTGGCCGGTGCTCAGGTTGTCGTAGCCGACGACCTCGTGACCCTCGGCGAGCAGGTGATCGACGAGGTTGCTACCCACGAAGCCGGCGGCGCCGGTGACGAGCAGTCGCATGGGAGGAGTGGGGGCGCGAGGGAGCGGGCGGACGTCACGCGGCGCGCGGGCGGGCGCCCGAGCGCGCGCGCACCGAGCGGCGGATCCGCATCAGGTCCCGCAGGTTGCGGAGGTTGCCGCGCACCAGCTCGAGGCGGCTGTCGCCGTCGTCGCGCCAGCGGATCGGCACCTCGCGGATGCGATAGCCGGCGAGCCTGGCGAGGGCGAGGATCTCGACGTCGAACATGTAGCCGTCGATGCGCGCGTGGTGGAACAGGTCGCGCGCGACGTCGGCGCGGAAGAACTTGAAGCCGCACTGGGTGTCGCTCAGGTCCGAGAGGCCGAGCGCATGGACCGCGGCGCGGAACCCCGCCGAGCCCACCTGCCGGTACCAGCGCTGCGCGTGCTCGATGCGCGAGCCCTGGGCGTGGCGGGTGCCGATCACCACGTCGTAGCCCTGGCGGAGCCACGGCGAGACGAGCTCGAACTCCTCGATCGGCGTCTTGTCGTCGGCGTCGGCGTAGCCGATCACCGCGCCGGTCGCGAGCTCGGCGCCGCGCCGGATGGCGTGACCCTTGCCGAGCCGCTCGGTGGTGCCGATCACCTTCACCACGCCGTCGTCGGGCGTGGCGCCGGCGGCGAGCTCACGGGTGCCGTCGTCGCCGTCGGCGACCACGATCAGCTCGAACACCTCGCCGCGCGACTCGAAGTACTCGCGCACCGCGCGAAGCACCGGTGCGATCGTGCGCGCTTCGTTGTAGGCGGGGAGGATGAGGCTGACGGAGCAGGCGCTGGTCGGCATTCGAGCTCGGGCCCGGGGGAGGCGCCATTCTAAACGCGAGCCGCGCGCCGGATCTACCGATCCGGACGATTCCCTGGAGAAGGACCGGAGGGGCACGCGCCGCGTGTTCGGCGATACGGCGAGGGGCGTACGCATCGCGAGCGCCTGGTTCCCTGTACGAACCGGGCCGCTCGTAGCGGCGGGCGCCAGCCCGCCGGGACCTGGGACGCGCGACCGCGATCGATCCCGTTCCCGGGAGGGCTGGCGCCCTCCCCTACAAGTCCTCTCGATCGCGGACGCGCCGCGCGCGTCAGGGCGTCGCTGGTGGCGCGGGAGCGGGCGCGGGCGCGGCGGTGGTCCAGCCGAGCTGGTCGAGGGTGTCGAACATGCCGCGGGCGATGATGCGCGCGCCGGCGGCGGTGGGGTGGACGAGGTCCTCGAAGAGGTCGGTGCGGTTGGCGGCGTCGATCCAGACTTGCCCGGCCACGTAGTGGACCGAGCCCTTGGCGTCCGCGAACTCGCGCATCACCTGCTCGTAGGGCGCCATGCGCGGGCGGTCGTCGGCGGTCGCCACCGCCTCGGAGACGAGCAGCAGCTTGGCGCCCAGCCGATCCGCCACCGCCTGGATGCCGGTGAGGTTGGCGCGGGTGTCGTCGGGCGGCACCGCGATCCGATCGGTGATGTTCCGGTTCAGGACCGCGAACAGGAGCTTCCGGTAGCCGACGTAGAGGCGGCTCTGGTTGAGCTTGTCTCGCAGCCACGCGACCGCCGAAGAGCGCGCCGCGGCGTGCTCGCCGATCTCGCGCATGGTGAGCGGCACCCCGGTGTACGAGCCGTCGTTGTAGCCCACGTAGAGCAGCACGATCGCGGGCTCGAGGCGCGGCACGAACTGCTCGATGTAGCGGACGATCCGCGAGGTGTCCCAGCCGCCCACGCCGAGGTTCAACACCGCCCACTCGCCAGGCCCCTTCTCGCGGTCGAGCAGCTCCTGCAGGAACACCGTGTACGAGGTCGGCCCCATGTCGGTGGTCGAGCCGCCCAGGCACACGATGCGCTTGCCAGGATGGGGCACCTGGGTGGGATCGCCGGCGGCGTTCGGGAACCACGAGCCGCTCTCGATGGTCTGGAGCTGGCGCTTGGTCCAGCCGTAGATGTCGTCGCGCTGGTAGGAGCCGAACCAGTACGGGAACCAGTAGCCGTTGAGATACGTGGTGCGCAGCCCGCCCTCGGCGTAGCCCACGATCGCGGCGAACCCGACCAGCATGAGCGGGCTGAGCGCGTGGACGCGCTCGGCGTTCGCGGCGAGGAACACCATGCGCAACAGCGCGCTCGCCATGCCGGCGAGGCACACCAGCGCCCACGGGTTCGGGCCGAGCGCCTCGGGCACGCCGTGGCCCACGAGCAAGCGGTAGCCGAGCCACGCCAGCACGCCCGCGAGAGGCAGGTCGGTGCGCGCCGCCGCGATCGCGATGCGGGACGCGGGCAGCTCGCGCGAGGCGAGCCTCATGAGCGCGACGAACGCCGTGCGCAGCGCCACGTAGAGGGCAGTGGCCGCGAGCGCGGTGCCGAGCGCCTCCTTCTGTCCCCAGAAGAGCGGCTTGATGCCGGTGTGGTACGCGAGCACGCCGAGCCCCGCCGCCACGAACCCCGCGAGCACCGCGGCCACCGCCGCGGCGGCCGCCCCCGAGCGCCGCTCGGTCCGTGCGGCCCACAGCGGCGCGTGGCGGAACAGCACGATCGCTTGCAGCAGCACCACCAGCCCGAGCGCGCACCACTCGAGGAGCTCGTCGTTGGTGGAGCGCACCAGGTTCACCTGCAGGCGCAGGTTCTCGAAGCGCTCGGGTGGCACCGTCGCGAGCAGCATGAGCGGCGTGAGCGAGAACGCGAGCCCCGGCAGCAGGCGGTGGCCGGCGGCGTCGCGGGCGAGGGCGCGCAGCAGCGCGCCCTCGGCGAGCCAGATCGCCACCAGGGCGAGCGCGCCGGCGATCGCCGCGACGCGGGTCGCCGCGGGCGCCTCGAGCGGGTGCGCGAAGTCGTCGCGGAAGTAGGTGTGCAGCGCGCCGCCGGCGGCGGCCGGATCGGCGGCCGAGATCGACACGTCGTCGAGGAGCACGTCGGCGGCGCCGGCCTGGAAGAACGGGCGGCCGACCGCCTCCACGTCGACGGCGCACGCATAGAGCTCCTGGCCGTCGAGCATCACGCGCCAGCGATGCCGGTCGAGGTAGAGCTCGAAGGGGTGGTCGCCGGAGGGGAACGGGCTCGCCACGGCGCGGCGGGTGCAACCCTCGATCGGCTGCGAGCGCTCGGCGGTGCTCGCGAAGAAGCCGCTCGCGTGGTCGTCGCGCGGATCGAACGTGAGGCGGTGCTCGGTCAGGTCGCCGGGCGCCGCCGCCGGCAAGCGCACCGAGACGTTCCCGGAGCCCAGGAAGTCCGCCTCGAAGAAGATCCGCGCGGGGAGCGCGAGCCGCTCGGGGAGGCCCTGGGGCTCGGCCTCGGCGTGGAGCGTGAGGCCGAAACGGCCGCCGCGCAGGCCCGGCTCGAAGCTGAGCGAGAACGCCTTGATCATCTCGGTGGCGAGCTTGCCGAGACGGATCTGCCAGCGCGCCGGGTCGACCGGGTGCCAGCGCCCGGCGGCGAGGCGCACGCCGCCGATGCCGAGCATCGCGCCGACCAGCAGCACGGCGACGAGCCAGCCGAGCGGGACGGGCTCGCGCGCCGGCCTGGGCGCGGGCGGCGCTGCCGTGGGGTTCGCGGGGACGTCGGCCATCGCGGCATTAGAGCCCAACCGCACGCGAAAACGCGATCGGGAAAAGCCCCGGGCCGTTGTAGATTGACGCGCCCCACCGCGCGTCCCGACTCCGCGATCGCCCTCGATGCCTCCGGCTGCACGGCCTTCGACCCGCGAGGCGGGGACCTCGAGCCGCGTCGCGCTCGTGGTGCTGGGGCTCTTGTTGCTGTTCGCGTGGCGGGTGAGGGTCGCGCACCCGGGCGTGTTCGACTTCTCCGCGGACGTCGGCGGGCGCTACCAGCGCTCGCTCGAGATCGTGACCGGCCACGGCGCGCCGCTGGTGGGCCGCGAGCTCTCCGGGCTGGCGGACCGCGGCAGCCACGGCCCGACGATGTTCTACGTCGACGCGCTGCCGTTCCTGTTCACCCGGAATCCAGCGGCGCTGCCGGCGTTCCTGGCGGCGCTCCACGTGCTCGGGGTGTGGGCGGTGTGGCGGCTCGGGGTCGAGCTGGGCGGGCCGGCGGCGGGGCTGGTCGCGGCGGCGCTCACCGCCGGGTCGTCGATCCTGAGCTACTGGACGCGCGACCCGATGAACCCGTCCTACCTGGCGCTCGGCACGCCGCTCATCCATTGGGCGCTGTGGCGCACGGTGCGCGACGACCGCTCGCGGGCGGTGTTCGCGTTCGTCGTGGCCACGGCGTTCTTCTCCGAGTTCCACCTGCTGGTGATCGCGATCGGGCCGGTCGCGGTGGCGCTGTGGTTGCTGCTCCGGCCGCGGATCGCATGGAAGTGGCTCGCCGCGGGTGTGGCAGTGAGCACGGTCTTCTTCGTGCCGCTGGTGGTCCACGGCGCGCGCACCGGCGACTGGGGCCCGATCCTGGGATGGGTGGACGTGCTGTTCCGCGCCGAGCTCGGCAGCGGCGGCGCGGTATGGAGGAACGCGCTGTCTCCGCTCACGCTGCTCTCCGCGCCGGCGAGCCACGAGGCGCTGTTGCCGGCGCCGCTCGACGGGCCGGGCGCGGCGCTTCACCACCGTGCGGGCCTGATCACCGCGGCGTGGATCGCGGTGGCGCTCGCGGGGCTCGCGGCGAACGGCGCGGTGGGCCTCGCGCGAGCGCGCTTCCGCGGCCACTCGGTGGTGGCGACCGCGCGCGCCGACGTGTTCCTGGTGGTGGCGCTGGTGCTCGACGCGCTGGCGCTCGCCTCGATCCGCACCGAGTTCTACCCGCGCTACGTGCTCACCGTGCTGCCGATGCCGTTCGTGGCCGCGGGAGTGGGCGTCGAGCGCGCCGGCGCATGGCTCCGTGGCCGCGTGCGCTCGGCGTGGCGAGTGGCGGGCGTGACGGTCGCGGTGCTCTTGGCAGTGGCGACGAACGTGCAGGTCGGCGCGGTGCTGCGCCGGCTCGACGCCACCGGCGTCATGGAGAACCAGCGCCCCACCTACGCGGCCCAGCTTCGCGTCGCGACCGCGCTGGTCCGCGACTTCGGTCTGACGGGGCGCGCCGATGCGGCGCGGCGGCTCCACTCGGAGTCGGGCGCGGTCTACGGCGTGCCCGACCTGGTCGAGCACCTGGTCCGCGACACGGGCGCGCAGCCCGGCAACGCGATGCCGCGTGACTGGGAGGTGCGCATGGGGCGGGAGGACGATCGACTCCTCGCGATCGACGGGTCGGCCGGTGCGATGCGGATCGCCGCGCCGCCGTTCGTGCTGGTCGGCGACCGGCCGCGGGTCCAGAGCGACCGGATTCGACTCTCGGTTCATCTGAGATCGGAGACGGAGGTCCAGCCCGGCTTCGACGACTCCCGATGGAAGGTGTGGACCCCGGACTATTACGGCGAGGCCAGCGACCAGGACCTCACGATCCGCGTGCCGCTGGTGTTCGACGCCGCCGATTCCGAGCGCGGCCGGCGGATCACGATCTGGTCGCGCGCGTGCATCGACAAGGCTTGGCTCGACGGGCGCTTGATCCGCGACGCGCCGTGCCCGCGCGAGCGACGCGTCGAGGAGGTCGACCGCGATCGCACCGACCTCGTCCTCGACGGTGCCGCCGTCGAAGCGGGCGAGCACCTGCTCGCGCTCTACGCCGTGATCCGTGACAAGTGGTACGACCTCTCGATCTTCGACGCGCCGCCGTGACCACCGCCTGGCGGGGGCGCGGAGACCCCCGGCCCACGAAAGCTCCACGCCGGCGCGGAATCGTGGCGACGGGGGTTCCATCCCCCGTCGCAGGCCGGGAACCGGAGGCGACACCGTGACGGGCCTGGCCCACCGAGGGCAGCGTGTGGCCGACGCGGGATCGTCAGCGCGCGATCCCGGGCAGCGCCGCGATCGCTTCGGCGAGGAGCTCGGCGATGCGCGCGTGACCCAGGCCGTTGGGGTGGATCGGGTCGTGGAAGTAGAGCGGGTGCGCGCTCGCGTCGAAGTCGCGGGCGACGTCGACCACCGTCACCCCCGGCTCGCCGCCGAGCTCGCGAAGCACCGCGACGTAACCGTGGTGCGCGGGCTCGCGCGTGGGCTCCATCGTCTTCGGATCCGGTCCCACCGGCGGCACGATCACGACCACGGGCTGGCCCGCGCCGCGCGCGCGTTCGATCATCGCCAGCACGTTGGCGCGGAACTCGTCCGGCGTGACGCGCTGGGTGTTGCGCTCGGGGAGGGTGTCGAACACGAAGAGCCGCGCACGCTGGAACGCGACCGAGCGATAGAACCCGCGCAGCACGGCGCCGCCGGGCCCCGGCGACATGATGTGGTTGGTCGCGTCGGGCGACATCATCCACGCGTCGTTCCACCCGAAGTAGATCGTCACCACGTCGGCCGCGAGCTCGCGCTGGTGGCGCTCGAAGAGCCGGCGCCCCTGGAACGACGAATAGCTCGGCACGCCCGCGTTGACACTGGTCCAGGGCACGCCGGTCCGCGCCTCGAGGAGCGCGGGGAGCCGCGCCGCGTAGGTCTCGCGCTCGGGCGCCCCGATGCCCCACGTGCACGAATCGCCGAGGTGGACGACGCGCCGCTCGCCCGGCGCCTTCGCCGTCACCTCCGGTCCTCGCCAGCCATAGCGGTTGAGCCGGGTGCTCACGTCCTCCATGTGGCCGTCGTAGGCCGACGTGGCGCCCCAGTTGACCTGGGCGCCGGGCTCGAGGCGCCACAGGAGCTCGGGATCGCCGATCCAGCTCGTGCTGGCGTCGTCGACGTGCAGGATCTCGCCCACGACCCAGCTCTGCTTTCCGAACTGGGCACCCTCGGGCACCCGCGCGAAGAGCCGCGCGGCGAGCTCGATCGCCGCCAGCGTGATCGCCGCGATCGCAAATGCGAACAGTGCCCGTTTGCCGAGCGAAAGGGGGATCATCGCTTGCCCGGCACGTAGGGCTCGAGCTCGAGGAGCAGCAGCCGCGTGCCGTTCTTCTCGGCGTGCTCGGCGATCACGCGCCCGTGGGAGAGGAGCTGGCGGAAGTTCACGTCGTCCTTCGACTCGAGGAGGTAGCGGATGCCCTCGGCGTCGAAGTACGCGAGGTAGCCGTCGCGGTCGATGCGCGGCTGGTAGTCGGGCGTGTTGACCAGACCGTCGAGGTTCACGATCTGGTAGTCGGTGAAGTAGCCGAGGTGGCCGGCGTTCCACGAGCCGATCCGGGTGCCCGCCGGCAGCACGCCGCGCCACCAGCGCGCGGCGTCGATCTCGGGGTGGAGCACGTCGTGGCCGTGGACGAAGCGCGCGTGGGTCGCGCGCAGCTCCGGCACCGCGGCGATGCCGAGGACGAGCGCCGCCGCCCAGCCCGCCGCCGCGAGGCCGATCCGCGCCGCGCGCGATCCGGCGACCGCGGCGCCCAGCGCGCCGCCGAGCGCGGCGACGGCGGTGGGCATCAGGAAGAGCAGCAGCACGCCTTCGACGACCCAGTGCCAGGTGCGCGGGAAGGTGCCGACCATGTAGACCATGCCGGCGAAGTGGAGCGCGGTGCCGCCGATCCAGGCGCGCAACACGCGCCCGCCGTCCGGGTCGGCCGCGACCAGCCGGGGGCGGAGCGCCACCAGCGCCGCCCACCCGATCCAGATCGCGGTGAACGCCATCTCGGCGGCGCCGGCGGGCTCGCTCGCGTCCGGCAGCCACGAGCCGGCGAGGACCGCCACGCCGCGCACGAAGCTGAGCTCCGTCATGTCGACGAAGAGCTTCGCCACCCCGCCCACGGTCTTCGCGTCGAGCGGCATGTGGAGGAGGCTGCCTTCCCACATCTCCTGCGCCGCCATGCGGAACGCGTTGGCCTGCCAGCGCGCCTTGATGGTGCCGCTCACCGGCAGCGGCGCGCCGATGAAGTGCTGGTTGAGGGCGGCGTAGACGGCGAGCGTCGCCAGCACCGGCGCGGCGAGCGCGATGGCGTCGCCGAGGCGTTCACCGAGCCGCCGCCGCGACGCGACCAGCGGCAGCAGCCCGAAGGCGGGCGCGAGCGCCACGTTGTCGAGGCGCGCCATCGCCAGCGCCGCGAGCCAGAGTCCCGGCCTCCACCATGCCGCGCCGGAACCGGCGCGGGCGCGCGTGAGCGCCGCGTGCGCGCTCGCCACGAAGCACGCGAGCAGCAAGGTGTTGAGCGGCGCCTCGAGGACCACGAAGTGCTGGATGCCCGGATGCCAGAGCCACAGGATCAGCAGCAGCGCCGGCAGCGGCCGCGCCAGCACGCGGCGGCTGGCGTGCGCGAGCACCAGCCCCGCGCCGACGTGGAGCGCCGCCGCGGCCCACGCGGCCACGTGGACGAGCGCCTCGCGCGAGGGAGAGAACCACGCCAGCACCGTGAGCAGCACGCACCACAGCGGCTGGTAGCCGCTGGTCGGATGGATCCCGTCGAAGGTGCTGCCGAGGCCGCGGCTCAGGTTCCACGCGATCTGGAAGTAGTAGTAGGCGTCGTCCGGGCCGTCGAAGATCTGCGCGACCGGCTCGAGGTCGGCGCCCGCGGCGAGCGCGAGGCGCGCCACGCCCACCGCCGCGACCACCAGCACGAGCCACGACCGGACGCGATCACCGAAGGACGCGGACGTCGACTCCATGGCGCTCGTGGGGCGGCGGATCGAGCAGGCTCGCGGCGGGAAGCCGGACGTCGAAGAGCCGGAGGTAGAGGCGCTCGACCGGGTTGTGTGCGGCCACGCGGAGGGGGAGGGCGCCCGAGGGTAGCGTGGAAGGGAGCTCGATCACCACCCGTTTCGACCACGCCGGCACCTCGCCGGGCGCGCACGACGTCCACGGACGGACCTCGCCGCTCACGGTGAGCGTCTCGAGGCACAGGTTGGTGTCGGCGGCGACCAGCACCGTGGCGTCGCCGCCGTGGTCGAGCACGGCGTCGATGGTGATCGGCCCGGGAGCGCCGCGCTCGTAGGTGGCGAGCTCGTCGCGGGCGAGGAGCCTGCCGGCGCGACGCACCTCGATCGACCCGGGCGCGACGGCCGCGCCGTACACCAGCGCGCCCATGCGCGGCGCGAAGCCGTGGGCGGCGAGCGCCGCCGTGATCGGGTCGGGGCTCTCGCCGGGTGCCACGAGCAGCACGCGGCGCGATCCAGCCGAGCCCGCGAGCTCGCGGGCGGCGCGCGCGGGCGCGTGTCTGAGCAGGAAGTGGATCCCGTCGAGCTCGGCCCCGCCACCCGCGAGGGCGATGCGCTCCGGGTCGGCGGGCCCGAAGCCGAGCCCGATCAGCACCTCGGCGAAAGCCTGCTCGGCGCGCAGCGTGAGCTTGCCGGCGATCAGATCGCGCTCGCCGACCGCCCGCAGGTAGCGCAGGATCGTCACCTGGTTCGCGCCCAGGACCGCCAGCGTGACGAGCGCGGTCACGGCGAGCCCGGCATTGGACCCCGCGGCGGCCGTGCTCGCGCTCCGACCGCGCCGCAGCCGCTCGAGCGCCATCGCGGCGAGCACGTAAGGCGCCGGGAACACCAGCGCGAGGTGGCGCGCGTAGACCTCGGTCCGCTGCGTCCACAGGAACGCGACCGGCAACACCAGCCAGGCCACGATCAGGAGCCGCTTGGTGCGTGCGCCGGCCGGGCGCTCGCCCGCCGCGTCCCGCTCGCCCTTGAGGGCAGCGCGCAAGCCGCCGAGCATCGCCACCACCAGCATGGCGCCGGCGGCGTCGATCCACGCCGGGCTCTCGACGAACGGCACCTGCGTCGTGCGGTAGGTCGCGCGCACCAGCTCGCGGACCACGGTGAGCCCGGCGCGCTCGCTCGCGTGGCCCACCCCTTGGCCGCCAGCGGCAGCGACGAGCCGCGCGAGGTCGGGGAAGCCGTCGCGGACCTGCGCCCACAGGAACGGCGCGTAGAGCACCGCGCCGGCGGCGAGCCCGCCGAGCCAGCCCCGCCACGGCACCCGCGCGATCACCAGCACCGCGAGCAGGATCGGCGCGAACACCACGCACGTGACGTGGAACTGCAGCGACGCGGCGAGCGCCGCGCTCGCCACCACCGCCCACGCCGCCGACCTCCGATCGAGGACCTCGCAGCACGCCAGGAAGAAGAGCACCGTGCACGGAGCGAGGAACGAGTGGTCCATCAGCTCGCGCGCCAGGTACCAGGGGTAGGGCGCGGTGGCGTAGAGGAGCGTCGCGACGGCGGCGGTGATCGGATCGCCGAGGTGGCGCGAGACCAGGCGGTGGGTGAGCGGGATCGCCAGCAGGCCGTAGAGGAGGAAGCTCACCAGCCCACCGTGGAGGGTGCCGAGGAGCGGGCGCGTGACCGCCACGAGCGGCGCCATCAC
This sequence comes from uncultured bacterium, assembly GCA_964392195.1. Lineage (GTDB taxonomy): Bacteria > JADJOY01 > JADJOY01 > JADJOY01 > JADJOY01 > JADJOY01. Next base: position 14,760 of record CAYMQR010000046.1, read on the forward strand.
GTAGTACTCGAGGGGGCCGAGCGTGCCCCACTCGAAGACGCCGGGGCCGATGTCGGGACCGCGCTCCGGGAACACGTGCTCGTCGAGGAGCTGCTCGACGGTGTCGAGGACGCGGACCTGATCGATGCAGAAGGGCGCCAGCCCGAGGGCACCGAAGCGCAGCGCGGCGGCGAGGATCAGCGCGACGCCGATCGCCTGCAGCGACGTGCGATCGGCGGGTGCTGCGGCGGGGGGCGGCGCGGCTTGCATCGCGCGCCGATCGTAGCGCGCGGGCCCTTCCCCCGCAGCAGCGCCGGGCGGGGGACGAGCCCCCGCGCTACGCGGCACGTGCTGGAGTGCTCAGGAACCGAACATCGTCTGCCACACGTCGCCGTACACGGGCTCGCCGAGCGTCGTGGGAGTGTCGGCGTCGACCGCGGTGGAGTTGTGGGGCCGGCCCACCGAGAGCGCGGTCTCGAGCTGGTGCGCGCCGCCGTACGGCGCCGCCGCGTTGTCCACCACGACGCGGTCGGCCGCGCTGCCCATGCCGAGCGACACCCAGTTGGTGGTGATGTCGGCGAACGCGGGGTCGGACTCGTGGGCGAAGCCGAAGTAGCGGTCGGTGGGCGTGAGGTGCTCGGTGTCGATCCACGGCGCGGACGCGCCGTCGACGGCGTCGACCGGCGCCGAGAACATCGCCACCCGCGCCACCTCGCGGACCTTGGCGATGAACGCGGCCTCGCCGCCGCCCTGCGAGTGGCCGGCCACCGCGACGAGGTCGAAGCGCAGCCCGCCGCCGTTCAGGAACTGCCCCCAGTTCTCGTTGCGGAAGTTGGCGTCGAGGTACTGGAGCAGCTTCACCGCGCGGTTCACGATCGAGTTCGCGGTGTCGACCGACACCTGCGGCGCGAAGTCGCCGCCCTCGAAGATCTCGCGGCGGACCGGCTCGTAGCAGGCCGGGTCGCCGTCGCAAAGCGTCGCGACCGACTCCGAGTTGGGATAGGCGAGGCCGATCGCGTGGTAGCCGAGCGCGGCGGCGTTGGTGAGGATCCGCTGGTAGGCGCGCGGCTGCGCGTCGGTGCCCGGGAGGAAGAGCAGCAGCCGGCCGTTCTCGACGACGCTGGTGTCGAGGAAGGTCTGGTGCGAGTCGAACGACGACGAGATCGCCGGGTCGGTGTCCGACGGCTCGACCACGTGGACGAGCAACGTGGGCGTGGGCGGCAGGCTCTGGTTGCTCGACGAGCCGCAACCGAGCGCGCCGGTCACGCCGGCGAGGAGCAGCGCGGTGAGTGTCTGGGTGGAGGTGTTGCGCCGGGACATGGCGGAGGCTCCGGGTGTGAGAGGCGGTGGCGGCGGCCGCGGGGTGGAGGCGGTCGCGAGAGGCGTGCGGCGGTGGCGTGGATCGACGGTGCGGCGCCGTTTGGACGCCTCGGGCGAGCGGGAAATTTGCACCCGTCGCCCGGACCGGCAAGCCCGCGGCCCGGGACGTCCTCGCGCGGCGGGGCGCCGCGATGCGGCGCTGCACCCGCGGCCGAATGGGGGTAACCTGCGGGGGCTCACCCCGAAGGAGGTGCCGCCATGGCACGACGCAACGTGGTTTCGATCCGCGAGGCCCGCCGCGCTCGCGACGCCGCGAGCAGCGAGCACACGTCCCGCCCCACCGCCGCCGAGCTCAAGGCGATGAGCGTCGCCGAAGTGCTCACGCTGTTCCGCCAGCTCGAGGCGCCGACCCTCGCCGAGATGGACGGCGAGTTCGTGGCGACGCTCCTAGACCAGGGCAGCCCGGCGATGAACGTCATCTCGTCGTTCACCACCAACGTGCCGCGGCGCTGGCTGGGGAAGGCGTTCGAGCCGGTGTCCGACACCGAGGGCCACGGCTACAACTGGTTCCAGGGTGACGCGCGCACGGTGCGCCGCTACCGCATGAAGACGTACCTGGGCGAATCGGCGGTCGACGGCGGGCGCTCGTACGTCCTCGAGTACCGGCCCTACAACTCGGGCTTCATGCGCACCATGGTGGACGAGGTGCGGTGCGTGTCACCCGGGCTCTACGTCGG
>CAYMQR010000047.1:0-16610 GCA_964392195.1 uncultured bacterium
TTCACGTAGAACGTCTTCGAATCCAGTCCCGGGATGCGCGCCAGCACCGGGCTCAGCAGCGGGAAGAGGCGCTGGCTGCGCTCCACCAGGAAGCGGTACGGGATCACCTTGCCCGCGCCGCGGCGCGTGAAGTCGATCACCTCGAAGCCGGCGCGCTCGAGGAGCGCGCGCAGCGTCCGCGGCGAGAAGTGGAAGAGGTGCTCGCCGTGCTTGTAGTGGTGCCAGCGCTTGCCGAGCAGCCGCGCGGTGGGGGACGACACGTCCTGGGTCTCGATCACCAGCCGCCCGTCGGGCGCCAGCCACTCGCGCAGCCGCGCCAGCAGCGCGCCGGGGTCACCGACGTGCTCGAGCACGTCCCACAGCGTGATCAGATCGTAGGGCGCGTCGCGGCCGTCCCAGTCCTCGATGCGTCCGTGCTCGACGTCCTCGAGGGCGAGCTCGTCGCGCGCGTGCGCGACCATCTGCGGGTTGAGCTCGACGCCGTAGGTCTTCCAGCCCGCGTCGCGCATCACCCTCAGGAAGAAGCCCGCAGCGAAGCCGGCCTCGAACACGGTCCCCCGCGGCCGCCACTCGAGCAGCGGCCGCGCGCGGCGGCGGAAGGTCTCGAGGTAGCAGTCGCGATCGGCGACGTAGTCGGTGTAGCCGCGCTCGCGGGCGATCGGGCTCCTGAAGTAGTCGCCGGTGTAGATCGCCTCGCGCGAGTCGGGCGCGAGCCGCGGGCTCAGGTAGACGAGCGTGCAGCCCTCGCACTCGACCACCCGGAACGGGTGCGCGTCGATGCGCGTCCGCGCGGGAACCGGTCCGCACAGGATGCACGCGGCCTCTTCGAGCTGGGCGGGCGAGAGCATGCGAGTGACGGCGGCGCGCGTCTCGAGCGAGGCGGGCCGCGCCGATGTCCGACCTCAAGATGGGCTTCGGTTCGCACCCTGGCAACCGCGTGTTAGCGTCGTCGACCGCGATGGACCCGGTGATCACATGGTGATGTGGCTGCGCCGCGGGAAGCACTTCCCCGATCCCGAGCTCGAGGCCGACGAGCACGGGCTGGTCGCGATCGGCGGCGAGATCGCGCCCGAGCTGCTCCTCGAGGCCTACCGGCGCGGCATCTTCCCGTGGTCGTCGGACCCGGTGCCGACGTGGTGGTGTCCGCACCCGCGCGCGATCTTCCCGCTCGACACCTGGCGGCCGCACCGGCGCCTGATGCGCGCGATCCGCGGCGCCGGCTGGACGTTCACCACCGACCGGGCGTTCGTCGACGTGATGCTCGGCTGCGGCGAGTCCACCGAGCGCCGCCCCGAGACCTGGATCACCGAGGACTTCATCGAGGCCTACGCCGAGCTCCACCGCCACGGCTTCGCGCACAGCCTGGAGGTGTGGGAGGGCGAGGACCTGGTGGGCGGGATCTACGGTGTCACGCTCGGCAGCTACTTCGGCGGCGAGTCGATGTTCCACCGCCGCACCGACGCCTCCAAGGCCGCGATCGCGATGCTGATCGAGCACCTGCGCGCGCGCGGCTTCACGCTCTTCGACGCGCAGGTGATGAACCCGCATCTGGCGCGGATCGGTGCGGTGTCGATCCGCCGCACCGAGTTCCTGCGCCGCCTCGCCGCCGCGATCGCGATCCCCGCGACCTTCTGACGCCCGGCGCGGGGCGCCGGAGGCGCGCCCTCCGGATCGATCGGCTGGAGCGCGCCCGTACCGAGATCGACGTTGGCGGCGGCGCATTCGACGCGTCGTCTCGCCGGGCACGCGGCGCGTGCCCCTCCGGAGGCGATGCACGGGCGTGTAGGGGAGGGCGTCAGCCCGCCCGCGCGCCGTCACGGCGCGAGCGGGAGGACCAGCCGGGACAGGTGCTTCGTCTCGTGGAAGATCGTGTTGTTGGCGATCCTGAACGGCGCGTCGGGGTCGTAGAGCACCCCGCCGTCGTTGCGGTTCGCGTAGAAGCGCGGGTAGTTCGACGAGGTCACGATCACCCGCACGCGGTGGCCGGCGTGGAAGGTGATCGCCGCGGGCGCGAGGTCGATCGCGAACGAGTAGACGTTGCCGGGCAAGAGCAGCGCCTCGTCCTCGGGCGCGGTGCCGCCCGCGAAGCGCCCCTTGCGCGCGCCGTCGGTCACCAGCATCGAGGTGCCGTCCGGGTAGAGGTCGGTGAGGCGCACCACGAAGTCGGTGTCGGTGCGGTTGCTCGCGCCGTAGATCACCGCGCTCGGCTGGCCGGCCACGCGCAGGTCCGCGGCGAGCGGCGCAGACGTGAAGATCAGCGCGTCGCCGCGCGCCTCGACCGTGGCCTGCGGCTGCGGGCCGGTCGGCACCGTGCCGGAGAAGTTGGCGCCGCCCACGGTCGGTGACGGGTCGTTGGGGTCGTAGCGCAGCGGCGAGGACGACGCCGACGCGGTCGGCGCCGTGGTCGTGAGCACGCCGCCCGCGCCGAGATGGAAGGTCGCGGAGCCGCCGCCCGCGGGCGGGAAGTCGTCGCTCTCGCGCCACTCGCTGGCGCCCATGTCGTACCAGCGCGCGCGCCGGCCCACCGGTCCGCCGCCGATTCCGCGCAGATGCTGATCGAAGAACGCCCGCGACGCCTCGGTCACCACTCCCGCGGCGTTCGGGAACGTGAGCGCGCCGACGTCCGCCTCGTCGACGTGGTCGTGCTCCCAGGGTCCGAGCAGCAGGCGGTGCTCGTCGCGCGCGTGACCGATGCCGTGCGTGACGAGGTCGCGATACGACGCGAGCAGGTCCTCGGTGCGGTGGTCGTACCAGCCGCCCACCACCAGCATCGGCACGTCCAGCTCGTCGCCGTAGTGGGTCTGGGTCTCGACCTGCCCCCACAGCGAGTCCTCGCTCGGGTGAGCGAGCACGACCTGCGCCCCTACGCCGGGCGTCTCGGCGACGGTGAGCGACGCCACGTATTCGAGGCGCATCGCGCCGCCGGGGTAGTAGTTGGCGTAGCTGGTGGCGAAGCTCGACACCATCGGTACGGCCGCGTCGAGATGCGGCGGGTGCTCGCGCGCGGTCTGGAACTGCACCACGCCGAGCGCCGACGGCCCCCACATGCCGACGTGCGAGTCGCTCCAGGACTGGCGGGCGATCCATTCTACGCAGTCGTAGCCGTCCTCGCCGGGCGTGGCGTCGGGGTTGGCGGCGCCCACCGAGCCGAACAGCCCGCGCGCGTCGACGATCACCCACGCGTAGCTCTCGGCGTCGAACGGCAGGCGCGCCTGGTACGGCGCTTTGCTGTAGGGCGTGATGAGCAGGATCGTCGGCCACGGTCCGACGCCGACCGGCAAGTAGAGATCGGCGGCGAGCGACTTGCCGTCGCGCATCGGGATCGAGATCGCCTGCGCGGCGAGGCGGCACGAGGTGGTGCCGAGCGCGGCGCACGCGAGCGCGATCGTCGCGACGGACGCCGCGATCGCACGCACCCTCTCCCACCACGCGGACCCGCGCCGCGAGCTGCACTCCACGAAATCGTCCCCCTGGCGGGTACACAATTACCGCGAGTGAGCAGCGCTAGGGAAGGTTCGCGGCGCCGCGAGGCCCGCCGCGGCCCGTGGACACTGCGCGGGGTCCGGTGCGCTCAGCGCACCCAGCCGGCGTCGACGTGCGGGCGCAGCCGCCGCGGCAGGTGGCGCGCCTCCTCGCGGGTCGGGATCGGATGCAGCACCCACCGCGCGCGGTAGCGCCGCTCGGCCACGAAATACACCGCGAGCAGCGCCGCGATCGCGCCGAGGTCGAGGTCCGAGGTGCTGCGCGCGACCTTGCCGCAGCCCGCGCCTTCGCACAGGTCGCCGGCGCCGTTCGAGTCACTGTCGGTCTGCGCCGGGTTGGCGACCGACGGGCAGTTGTCGCACGCGTCCGGCACGCCGTCGCCGTCGCCGTCCGGCCCGTCGCAGGTGGCCTCGACCTCGTAGGCGCCGCGGTCGCAGCGCGCGCTGCCGTCGCCGTCGCCGTCCTGCGGACGCTCCGTGCCGAGCTGGTCGGCGGCGCCGCAGCCCTGCGGGTCGCCGCTGTCGGTCGCCGCGCTGGTGCGCTCGATGGCGAGCGCGTGGGTGCTGCCGTCGGGGTTCTCGAGGCGGCTCACCTCGGCGTCGACGTTCACGAGGTCGCTGCCGCCGTGCAGTCCGCAGCCGCCGGTGGCGTCGACGTTGTAGCCGCGGCTCGTGATCGAGCCGTAGCAGCTGCCGGTGAGGATCGAGCCCGCCACCTCGGCCACGCCGTTGCCGTCGAGGGCGATGTCGAGGTTGGCGTCGAACGCGAGCGTCGAGCTCGTGATCTGCGCGCGACCACCCTGCACCACCATCACCGAGCCGCCGTACGGCGCGCACAGCCCCTCGAGGCACGCGTACCAGTCGTTCTGCGCGAATGCGCTGTTCGTGACCGTGGCGTCGCCCTTCACGTAGAGCGCCCAGTTGCCGTTCTCGCTCAGCACGCTGCGGTCGACGGTGGCACGCCCGCCGGCGGCGACGTAGATGCCGCCACCGCCGCCCGGGACCTCCCAGCCGTTCAGCCAGCCGTACGCGTTGTTGGAGCGGATCGCGCTCGACTCGACGGTGAGCGTGCCGGTGCCGACGTAGATCGCGCCGCCGTAGGTCACGCCCGGATCGAGGGTGCCGAAGTTGTAGGCGAGCAGCACGTCCGAGACCGTGACGTCGGCGCTCTCCACCAGGATGCCGCCGCCCCACGGCTTGGCGGCGTCGCGCGCGGCGCCGCCCATGATCGCGAGCGACTCGAAGCGCACGGCGCGGTTGCCGATCACCTGGAAGACGCGGTCGAGCCCGCCGCCGTCGATGGTGGTGGCGTCGCGCCCGGCGCCACGGATGGTGACGTCACCGGCGAGGTCGAGGTCGCCGCGCGCGGCGGCGTCCTCGCCGCGCGCCGCGATCGCGAGCTTGTAGGTGCCGGCGGCGAGCTGGATCACGTCGGCGCCCGAGCCGGCGGCGCAGGTGTCGACGGCGCGGTCTGTGTTGGCGGCGATCACCGCCTCGCGGAGCGAGCACGTCCCGTTGGCGCCCATCCCGCTGTCGTCGAGGACGGTGTCCACCGCGAGCGTGGCGGCGAGCGCTCCCGGCGCGGCGAGCCCGAGCAGCGCCAGCAGGACCATCGCGAGCGTGGCGCCGGCGACCACCTCGCCGCCCGGCCGCGGGGGACGCGGAGCTCGCCGGGCGGGGACGAGCCGGGCTCGGAATGTCCGCGCATTCTCGACAATTCGCGTGTACATCGTGACGGCGGTCGTGCACGTACGGTGCCCACGCCTGGCGCGCCGATCGCTCGGCTCGCCGGACGCGCGCGTCCGGGCGGGAGCACGGTGCCCGCGCCCGCCGGCTCTCCGAACCGTGCGTCGCGCCACGGAAATGCCGGCGGGAGGAGCGGGGTCGGGCCAATCTCCCGGATCGCCACGGCTGCCCGGCCACGGCGACCGGCGCCGTCCTCGCCGGCGACCACCTCCCGCCGTCAGCACCCTGACGCTCGCGACGGCGGCGCCGGTCGCGGCGTTCACCCCGCGCCGGGCGCCCTTCGCCACCAATCGTCAGCTCGCTCCGGCGCGCTCGACACCCGCGGGCCCGGCCCTCAGCGAGCGCTGCTACACTCGGCGCCGGGGGATGAGGGGTGACCCGGTGAATGCGCCTGGCCGCGAGCCGCCCGACCCGCCTCCGAGCGGGATCTCCCGGACCGGCCACTACTGCCCCGCCTGCCACGCGCCGACCGACCCGGCGGAGCCCGAGTGCCCGGAGTGCGGGCAGCGGATGCCTTCGGTCGATCCGCTGATCGGCTACGTCTTCGACGATCGTTACCGCGTCGTCGACGTGATCGGCCAGGGCGGCATGGCGGTCGTCTACTGGGCCGACGACCTGACGGTGGAGGGCGGGCGCGAGGTCGCGCTCAAGCTGCTGCGGCCCGACCTGCTCCAGGACGAGCGCGCGATCGAGCGCTTCCGCCGCGAATCCGCGCGCGCCTCTCGGATCCGTCACCCCAACGCGGTGCTCGTCCACGAGCACGGCGAGTTCTCGGACGGGCTGCTGTTCCTGGCGATGGAGCGGCTCATCGGCACGCCGCTCGGCGAGCTGATCCGTCAGGGACGCGGGCTCCCCGAGGCGCGCGTCGTCGAGCTCATGATCCAGATCGCCGGCGCGGTCGGCGAGGCGCATCGGATCGGCCTCGTCCACCGCGACCTCAAGCCCGACAACGTGATGGTGGAGCCCGCCGTCGCCGGCCAGCACGAGCGCGCGGTGGTCCTCGACTTCGGCATCGCGAAGGAGGTGCACGAGGCGCCCGAGCCCAAGCGCCGCCTGGCGCGGCTGTTCGGCCGCGCTCGCCAGCCGCTCCCCGAGCCCGCGTCCGGCCCGCTGACCCGCGACGGCTACGTGATGGGCACGCCCGACTACATGTCACCCGAGCAGGCCGCGGGCCGGCCGATCGACGCGCGCAGCGACGTGTTCTCGCTCGGGCTCGTGCTGTTCGAGATGCTCACCGGCGAGCTGCCGTGGGAGCCCCACGACCGGCCTGGCACCGACGGCAACGAGCCCGGCCACGAGCCGCGCCGCCTGCGCGCCCTCGCCGAGGTCCGCCCGGACCTCACCGTGAGCCCGGACCTCGTGCGGATCGTGCAGATGGCGCTCGCGCTCGACACCGGCTGGCGGTACCCGGACGGCGCGGCGCTGATGCACGACCTCGACAAGCTGCGCCGGCGCATGCGCGCAGGCGTGAGCGGCGAGCGCACCACCGGCACGCTGCCGCCGCGGCCCACCGGCCGTGTGACCGCCGCGGTCGGCGCGCCGCGCACCGGCAACCTGGGCCCGCGCAGCCGCGGCGTGGGCGGTCGCCGCAAGCGGATGAGCGCCCGCGACGTGCTCGGCACCATCCCGTGGCTGGCGGGCGCGGCGGTGCTGCTCGCGGCGATCGCCGGGACCGGGTGGATCGCGACCAGCGAGTCGGGCCGCGCCGAGGCCGCGCGCTGGATGCAGCGGCTCGGGCTACTCTCGCCGCGCGCGGTGGTCGAGGGCGAGCCGCGGGCGAACGGCGCCGGTGCGGCCGACCCGGCGACACGTGGGAGCGCCGCAGGCCGGGCACCGTCGTCGCGCACTCCCGCGCAGCTCGTGAGCGCCGGCGAGCGCGCCCTCGACGAGCGCCGCTGGGGGGACGCGCGCGACGCGTTCGAGGAGGCCATGGACCGCGACCGGCCGTCGCCGCGGGCGCTGGTCGGGCTGGCGCGAGCGCACGTCGGCCTCGGCCACTCCGACGAGTCGCAGAACGCCTTCACCCGCGCGGTCGACCTGCTGGCCTCGTCGAAGGAGAAGGGCGCCCAGGCCCGGCTCGCCGAGACGCGCCAGCTCGCGCAGCACAACCTCCAACTCGACGGCCTGCCCGAGAGCGCCCGCAAGCTGATCGCCCTCGGCGACGTGGACGGCGCCGCGGCGGCCTACGGCGAGTACCTCGACGCGCGCCCCTGGGACGGCGCGGTCGAGCTCAAGCTCGGCACGCTCCTCGCGCGGGCCAACCGGCTCACCGAGGCGATCCCGCGGCTCGAGAGCGCGGTGCGGCTGCTGCCTGGCGACGCCACGGCGCACCTCGAGCTGGGGCGCGCGTACCTGCGGGTGAAGCAGCACGTCGACGCGGCGCGCGAGCTCGAGCGCGCGCTCGCGATCGCCCGCGAGCTCGGCGAGGCGCGCCGCCAGCTCGACATCGCCCGCAGCCACGCGCCGCCGTCGTGACGGGGACCGCTCGCGCGGCGCGCTTCGCCGCGGCGGTGATCGCGGCCAGGGCGGCGTGGAGCCGTGGCGGGAGCGGCGGCGGCGAGACGCACGGGCGGGCCGTCAGTGCACCTCGACCGGGAACGGGCCGGCGGGCAACGCGCGCAGGTGGGCTAGCACGTCGTCGAGGTGCGCTCGCGCGCGCTTGGCGGTGAAGCGCCGCCACGCCTTCGCGAAGCGGCCGCGCGCCTCGGTGGCGCGGTGGTGCTCCCCGGCGAGCAGGCTCGCCACCGCGGCGGCGCGCGTGCTCGCCTGGTCGGGCGGCGCGCTCTCGATGAAGCGCCGGAGCACGTCGGCGCCGACGCACGCGTCCTGGTGCTCGCCGAGGAGCTCCTGGAGGTCGGCGAGGTCCTTCACGAGCTGCCGCCCCTCGCGCCCGCTCAGATCGCCGACGAACTCGAGCACGTAGCGCAGCCGCTTGGCGCGGATGCGCAGCTCGTGAAGATCGCGCGCTCGCGGCGGCGAGCCGATCCGGCTTCCCTGCTTGAGCACCCGCTTGTGCTCCTTCTCGATCGCGTCCGCGCCGCGCCTCGACACGGCGGTGGTGCGAGCGCGCACCAGAAGCCGTTCGTGACCGGCGGCGACCCGCTCGAGGCGCGCCACCAGCCGCGGGTAGCGCTCGCCGTCGAGGGCGTCGAGCAGCGCGGCGCGCGCCGCCTCGCGCTGCGCGCCGAGCCAGCCGCGCAGCGCCTCGAGCATCGCCGCGTGGCGCGCCGCGTGGGCCTCGGGGTCGTCGGAAGCGTGGGTCGCGGCGTGCTCGGCGTGGGGCTCGTCGGCGCCGAAGCGCTCGAGCTGGACGTCGAGGTCGCGCACGGGGGCCAGCGCGCGGCCGAGCCGGCGCAGCTCGTCGTCGAGCGCGCCGCGGGTGCGGGCCGGCAACGCGCCCTCGAAGAAGCGCATCGCCGCGCGCAACCGCCGGATCGCCACCCGCATCTGGTGGAGCGGCTCCGGCTCGTGGCCGGCGCGCGTCGCTGGCTCGTGCTGGGTGAGCCGCTCGAGCTGCTCGCCGACGATCTTGGCCAGCGCGGTGGCCAGCGAGTCGCGGGCTTCGAGGGTGACGCCCATGGCCGTCAGCCCACCACGCGGAACTCGACCACCTCGCCGAGCAGCTCCTCGAGGAGCGCCACTCGCTCACGGGCGTCGGCGACCTCGAGCGCCGCGTCGTCCCCCGCCGTGGTCAGCCTGAGCTCCACGCGCCGGTCGCGGCGTCCGACGGTGACTTGTCGCACCACACCGTAGTGGCTGCGGTCGAGGCCGTCGGCCACGCGCAGCAGCGCCGCGAGCGAGCGCACGATCTGGCGCTCGCGCTTGGAGAGCAGCCCGTAGCTGCCGTCGGACGGCTTGGGGACGCTCTTGCGGTGATAACGCGCCACCTGCGCGATGATCTCCAGCTCGTCGCGCCGGAAGCCGAGCAGCTCGCCGTTGGTGATCAGGTAGTACGAGTGGCGGTGGTGGTTCTTGTGGCTGATGTGGTGGCCGACGTCGTGGAGAAGCGCCGCGAACTCGAGCCAGTCGCGGGCGGCGCCGCCCAGGCCGAGCGAGTCGCGGAGCTGGTCGAAGAGCTGCAGCGCGAGCGTCGCCACCTGCTGGCCGTGCCGGTTGGGCTCGCCCAGGTGGCGGATCAACCGCGCCACGCTGCGGTGGCGCGGGTCGGGGTAGCGCTGCTGCTCCTCGATGCCGCGGCGATGGCGCGCGACGTGGTCCAGGAGCACGCCCTCGCGCAGCGCGTAGGTGCACGCCACCATCTCGCGCGCGCCGAGCGCGGCGAGGACGTGATCGGCGAGCACCGCGCCCGCGACCACCAGATCGACGCGCTTGGCGTCGATGCCCTTGATCTGCAGGCGCTGCTCCCGATCGCTCTTCTCGAGCCGGCGTCGCACCCTCGAGATCGCCTCGGGCTCCACGGCCAGGCCCTCGAGACGCTCCGAGACGTCGTCCTTCTCCTTGGTCCGCTCGCGCTCCTTGAGCTTGCCCTTGGCCGGCGTTGCGGCCGCCATCGCGATCAGGTTGACGAGGGTCCCGGACGTTCCGATCACGCGCCTCGCGCCCGCCGCGCGGAAGCGCGCGAGTACCGAGCCGAGCTCGCTCTCGAAGTGGCGCTCGAGCGCGGCGATCGCCTTGGCGTCCGGCTTGTCCTTGGCGAGGAAGCGCTCGGACACCCGCGCCAGACCGATCTTGAGGCTGACCAGCTCGAGCGGCTCGCCGCGCTCGACGAGGATCAGCTCGACGCTGCCTCCGCCCGCGTCGACGATCACCGTCGGCTCGCCGCGCAGGTCGATGGCGTGCTTCACGCCGAGGAAGATGAGCCGTGCCTCCTCGCGCCCCGGGATCACCTTGATGCGCAGGCCGGTCTCCGCGTCCACCCGGCGCACGAACTCGCCGCCGTTGGACGCCTCGCGAACCGCGCTGGTGGCGACGGCGCGGATGCGCTGCACGCCCTGGCGATCGGCGAGCGTCTTGAACGCCGTCAGCGCGCGCAGGCCCTTCGCCATCGCCTCGGGGGAGAGCGAGCCGTCGAGCAGCGTCCGCGAGCCGAGGCGCACCATCTCCTTGGCGCGATCGAGGATCCGGAAGCGGCCGTCCGGCTCGACCTGCGCCACCAGCATGTGGATCGAGTTCGAGCCGACGTCGATCGCCGCGACGCGGACGCCGCGCCGGGCAGGCTGAGCGGCCACCGGCGGCCCCGCGACGGCGGCGGGCGCGGACGCCGGCGAGGGCGGCTTCAGCGATCGGCGGGCGGGTCGCGCCGGGCGCACCGCTCGCGTGGAGACGGGAGAGGCGAGCGAACGAGCCACCGAGGGATCCGCGAACGACGAGAGGCGAGCATTCTAATCCCACCCCCGTGACGCGGGCATGGCGTTCGCGTCACGACACGCGCCCGCCGCGACGACGAGTCACGGCGAGAGCCCGGCTCTCGCCGGCGACCTCCACACCACGGCCACCGGCTGCCTCGCTGACCGGCACGCTCGTGGGGGCACAGCATCGCGAGAGAACCCTGGGGGGACGACCGATACCACCGGTCCCTACGCGTCGTTCCAGGTCGTGCTCACCGCGCCGCCGTCGCGTATCGCCGGTCGCGCGGCGCGCGGACCTCCGGGTGGGGCGAGGCACCGCAGGTGTAGCGGCGGGCGTCAGCCCGCCGGGATGCACTCGGCCGCTCGTCACGTGGCGCTCCTCGGCCGCGAGGGACCGCGGCCCTCCCGAGCGGGACCCACACGATCGGCGACGTGACGCCGGCGCGTATCGCCGGTCGCGCGGCAAACCGATGGTGTCTCCCGGGATCCCCGCTCGCGCCACGAACGGACTCGTCGATGGGCGCGTCGCAGCGCGACGCCGGCGAGCTTGCGAGCCGACTCGGGGGTGGGACCCGCGCGAATTCACTTCGCGCGGGCGGGGGGCTGGAACAGCCCCCCGAACAACTCAGTCGAAGTAGTCGCCGCTCGCCGCCACGCCCTGGAAGTCCTCGATGCGGCCGAGCACCGTGTGCGCGGCGCGCTGCCCCATGGTCACCGAGTGGTCCATGTTGTTGTACCGGAACAGCCCCTGACGGCCGATCACCAGCAGGTTCTGGTACTGGCCGAGGTGCTCCTGCAGCGCCTTCAGGTGCTCGCGGTAGCCGATCTCGTACACCGGATAGCCCTGCGGCTCACGGTGCACGAAGGTGTCGACGGCTTCCTTCTTCTTCATGAAGCCCATGTCGGCGAGCTCGCCGATGACGCGCTCCCCGAGCCAGCGATCGTCGGCGGTCCAGATCTCGTCGCCCTGGATGCAGGTGATCTCGGCGCACACCGCCGTGTGGCCCTCGGGGGCGTTGTCGCGGCTGAAGTTCTTGGCCTCGCTGATGCGGTTGAGGAGCCGCGACTTCTCGGGGATGTACACCCAGTGGTCGTCGGTGAGGTTTTCCTTCTTCAGCACCACGTACACGAACACCAGGCTGCGGTGCTGGAGCTTCGCGGCGTGCTCCAGGATCTCCGCGGGCGGCGCCGGGTCGAGCAGCCCGAGCAGCGCCTGCGGCGGGATCGAGCTGATGACGTGCCCGGGAGTGTCGACCTCGCGCAGGTCGCCGTTCTGGTACACGATCGAGGTCACGCGCTTGCCGTCGGTCTTGACCTTCTCGAGGCGGATGCTGGTGACCACCTTCCCGCCCGCGCCCTCCACCTGCTCCTTGTAGCGCCCGCAGATGGCGCCCACGCCACCGTGCTTCGGGTACGAGAACGAGGACACGTAGGTGCGCGGCTGCGGCTTCTGCTTGGGCTGGAGCGTCTTCTTGATGACGTCGCCGAGGCTCAGCAGGCTGATGCGCTGGCTCGCCCAGTCGGACGAGATCTGCTTGCACGGCAGGCCCCACGTCTTCTCCGTGTAGACGTCGAAGAAGATCGTGTAGAGCGTCTTGCCGAAGCGGTGCGTGACCCAGTCCTCGAAGGAGAGGTCGGGCTTGGGGTTGAGCCGCTGACGAACCCGCGCAGCCACGTAGTCGACGAGGATCTTGACCAAGATGGTGCGCGGCAGCTGCATCAGCACGTTTTCCACCCTGAGCGGGTAGAAGAAGAACCGGTTCATCATCCAGATCCGGCTCTTGCGCTTGTTCTCGACGAGGTTCTCGCCCATCAGGTCGTGGAAGTGCTGCACCACGCCGGGCTCGCCGTGGAACCGGTGCGGCCCGAGGTCCACCGTGTAGCCGTTCACGTGCAAGCTCTTGGCGAGCCCGCCGACCACCGGGTCGCGCTCCAGCACCGTGACGTCCACTCCCGACCGTGCCAGCTCCGCGGCGGAGCTCATGCCGGCGAGCCCAGCACCGAGCACGGTGACCTTACGATGATTCGACATCCGTTTTGACCTTCGAGACGACGGCGAACGACGGTCAGGCGGCTGCGCGATTGAGGACGACCCGGGCGGCGACGGGCTCGATGCGATCGAGCTCGCGGGCCGCGGCATCGACCTCGGCCCGGGTGGTCCGATCGGCTTCGGCCACCAGCAAGACGAGGTCCGAGTAGCGCGCCAGCACCTGAGCGAAGGCGGACTGGGTGACCGGCGGAAGGTCGAGCACGATGAGATCGTGCGTCGAGCCCACCGCCGCGAACGCGGCCTGGATGCGGTCCGGCCGGATCAACGTATGGGAACCGACGTGCGCGCCCCCGGACAGCACGCTCGCGCCCGGGATGGGGCTCGGCTGCTCGAGGGACTGGAGCGACGCGTTGCCGCTCACCCACTCGACCAGCCCCGACTTGCCGTCCACGCCCAGCTCGCGCGCGAGCACCGGCTCGCCGGGATGGGCGTCGACCACCAGCACGCGGCGCCCAGCGGCGGCGGCGGCCCGGGTGAGGCCGATCGCCACCGTGGTAGCGCCCTCGCCGCCGGCGCAGCCGGTCACGGACACGATCTGGCAGGCGCCGAAGCTCGGCATGCGCCGCGAGCGCTCGAGCTCGACCAGCGCCGCCACCCGCGCGAAGCCCGAGGCGCTGGCGGGCGCGAGGTCGCCGTTGGCCGCGCCGCCGGGGCGCGTGAGGCCGGCCGCCACCGGCAGCGTCTCGCCGAGCGGCACCGGCGACCTCGCCAGCTCGCGGGTGCCGTGGACGGTGTCGTCGAGGGCCGCGGAGGCGAAGGCGCCCGTCAGCCCGAGCACCAGCCCCACCGCCAGCCCGAGCAGCACGTAGAGCTGCGTGTCCGGGAAGCTCGGGTCGCGCGGCACCTCGGCGGCGTCCACCACGCGCACGTTGTTGCGCTTGATGTTGGCGACGATCTTGGCCTCGATCACCTTCCCCGAGACCTGCTCGAAGAGCTGGCGGCGCGCGGACGCCTCGTCCGAGAGCAGGTGCGCCTGCGTGGCGCGGGCGCTCTTCTCGCGGGTGGCCTGGCGCGCGATCTCGACCTCGGCCGCGATCGCCTGCTCGCGCTCGAGCGCGGTCTGGTGCTCGATCTCGAGCCCGTCGATCACGCGCTGCACTTCCTCGCGGATGCGCTTCTCGAGCTCGTCGAGCTGCGCCTTGAGCTGCAGCATCTTGGGGTGCTTGTCGCGGTAGCGCTGCCCCAGGTCCGCCTGCTCGGCCTTGAGCTGGAGGTAGGTCTGGCGGAGCTTCGCGACCACCGGGCTCGCCAGCGCGTCGGGCAGGCTTTCCACCCGCGAGGGCTCGGCGCCGTAGCGCTTGGCCTGCTCGTAGCGCTTCTCGACCTGGATGCGGTTCACCTGGGCCTGGGTCTGCGCCGACTCGAGCTCGGCGAGGTGCTTCATGTTCTCGCCCGCCGGCGCGTCGAGGTTAACCAGCCCGTGCTCCGCCTTGTACTCCTCGCCCGCGCGCAGGCTCTGGTTGAGGTCGGCTCGCAGCTTGTCGAGCTCGGGAGCGAGATTCTCGACGTCGTCGCGGAACTTGGCGCGCACGTCGTCGAGGTTCGACTTCACGTAGTTGCCGACCACCGCGTTGGCGAGGTCGGCGGCGCACTGCGGGTCCTCGTGCTCGACCGCCACCTCGGAGAGCTTGCTGGTGGCGTCGCCCTTCACCGAGAGCGCGTCGTCGAGGGCGGCGACGGGATCGGCGCCCGCGAGCTTGCAGCGTTCCCACAGCTCCTTCTGCGCGACGATGTCCTTCAGGTTCGAGCGGCTCTGAATGAGGTTGCGCTCGGTGGTGTAGAACTGCGCGCGCGAATAGAGGTCCTGCTTGCCGGCGGTGACGAGCTCGCTGGTGAACGTGCCGACGCTGACGTCGGACGTCTCCATGAGCACGGTGGCCTTGGCCGTGTACTTCTTCGGCGCCACCAGGCAGAAGGCCGCCACCAGCGCGGGCACCAGCAGCGTGAAGCCGGCGATCCACTTCCAGCGCCGCGCCAGCACCGCGAGGTAGTCGGTGAGGTGGACCTCGGGGCCCGGCACCTGGGCGGCGCCGTTCGCCGCCGCGTTCGGCGAGTCGCTCGAGAACGCCATCAGAACAGCCGCTCCGGCACGTTGATGACGTCACCCGACTCGAGCGGGATGTCGAGGTCGATGCGGCCGTCGTCGATGATCTCGTTCACGTCCACGTGGATGATGCGCTTGCCGGCCGCGTCGGAGCGGATGATCTGGACGTCGCTCTTGTTGGCGAGCGGCGTGAAGCCCCCGGCGCGGCTCAGCACCTCCATCACGGTGTTGCGGTGCGTGAGCTTGAACGGGCCGGGGCGCGGCACCTCGCCGAGGATGTGCACCATGCGGCTGCGGTACTCGCGCAGGAACACCGTGACCTGCGGCGACACGTAGTAGTCGTCGAGCTTCTCGAGCAGCGCGCCGCGGAACTCGTCCACCGAGAGCCCCGCGGCGGTGAGCGTGCCCGCGTAGGGGAAATCGACGGTGCCGCGCGGCGAGACCCGCATCGTCACGTGCTGGAGCTCGGCCTCGCCGAGGAGCGACACGTCGAGGAGGTCCTCGACGCCGATGCGGTACTCGGGATCGAGGAGGTCGTCGCTGGCGGCGTCACCGGGCTCGCCCCCGCCGCGCCGCGGTGGCTCGATCACGTAGGGCATCTGCGGTGCCGCGGCCGCGCGGGTGGGCTGGACCGCAGCGACCCGCGGCGAGCTCGCGGTCTCCGCGAGGGGCGCAGGGGCGTCGGCCTGGTCGGGCTCGATCGAGACCGGCGCCGCGCCCGGGGTCACCGAGCGGCTCGACACGTAGGTGGGAAGCGCGTCCGCGCGTGGCGCCGGTGGGCTGGGCTGGACGGACGGCGCTTCCGGCGGCGGAGCGGCGTGCTCCGCCAGGGTCACCCGGCTCACGTCCTCGTCCGACCCGACCCCGTCGGCGGTGTCGTCACCGGCTGCGTCGCTCGCGACGTGGATCTCGGGCTGCGCGCCGGTCGCCGCCGCCTGCGGCGCGAGCGCCTCGGAGCGGACCGGCACCGCCGGGGGAATGGCCGCCGCGCTCGTGATCGGCTGCGTCGCGGCCTCGTCCTCGCCGGTGTCGGGCGTGATGGAGATCGTCCATCGCGAGCTCGGTTCGGACGCCCAGGTGTCGCCACCGGCGTGGCGCGGCGAGCTCGCCGGCGCGGCGGTTTGCGGCACCAGCTCGAGCGCGCAACCCGCGCCGCCCATCAGACCGGCGACGACGAGCGCCGATGCGGCGGCACGGACCCGGCGGCACATCGGCGAGCGATCGATCAGGGACGTGGGCACAGGTGGAACCTGGTGCAGCAAGACGGCGAGTCAGCGGTTGGCGAGGGAACGACGGAGCGCACGGCGGGGGAGCGGCGCGGTGTCCGGTCGGTCCCTCACTCCTGGACGATCCAGGTCGAGTAGCCGAGCGACTGCAACGTCGCGGCGATCGCGTCGGCGCTGTCACGATCCCCGAACGGGCCGACACGCACCTGGAAGTACGTCTTCCCCGAGGCCGGGGCGGTCCGCACGTACGACGGGAACCCGCGATCTGCGAGGCCCTGCGCCGCGTCGCGCGCGGCACGCTCGTTGACGATGCTCGACACCTGCACCGAGAACCTCGCCTCGACACCGATCGGCGCGGTCGCGGGCGGCGGCGCCACCGGCTCGGCGGGCTGGACCACCGGCGGCGCGGCGGCCTCGGCGGGCGCGCTCGCCGGTGGGGCACTCACTGAGGGCGGCGCGGCGTCGTCGGATCCGACCGACAGCGCGCACCCGGCGGCCACCGAGAGGGCCCAGGCGCATCCGGCGAAGTAGCGGCGTAGCTTCACGTTTTCAGGGGTTCCAGGGGTGAGGCCGCGGCACTATAGCCCGATCGGGTCGAGGCTGAAAACACGTCACCGCGTCAGGGGGCCGCCGACGCCCGCGCGCGCCAGGCCCAGGTAGCGCTTGGTGTCCTCGCGGGTGGGATCGAGGTCGAGCGCCAGGGTCAGCTCCTCGATCGCCTCGGTGCGGCGGTTCAGGGTGAGCAGCAGCGCA
>CAYMQR010000048.1:0-6633 GCA_964392195.1 uncultured bacterium
GCTTGAATCACTTAGCAATCGAGCAAAATTCATGCCTTAAGGAGTCACGCATGCGGTCCCTCGCGGCCGCCGCGTTCCGCTGAACGCCACGGCGGATCTCCTTCGTGTCCACACCGCAGGTGAAGCGGCGGGCGCTGGAGTTCACCTGGATCTCGTTGACAACGATTCTCTCGGTGACGCATCCGGAGGAGATGGATCGCTTGGGGCGGTGGGAGATCCCTGGGGCTCGGCGTCGGCCGCGCCACGCCGAGCAGAGGATCGTCCGACACGAGCCGGACGTCGATGGCGAACCAACCGAACTCGACGCTTCAACTGTCGCCACGCGAAGTGCGCGATCACGGATCCCCTGGTGATCGGCGGTCGCAGGTGAGCTCCCCGGTGGACGACGAGCTGGAGGAGGTACCGCTCAGGTGGCCGAGTCTTGGGCTGCGGGCAAAAAACGCCCGTACAGCACCCGGGCGCGGCCCGTGATGGGGAGAACCTGCTCGCCGACCTCGTCGAAGCCCTGTGCGCGGGCGTACTCAGTCAGGTGGCGCATCCACGGGTTGTACGACATCCCGTTATCGCTGCAGCAGGGAACCACCGCGAAGGCGATGTGGTGAAGCGCCGCGTACTCGATGATCACGCGGGTTGCACCATCGGGGTGCATGCCCACCACCAGATCCGCTTCGCACGGTTCCTCCAGGGTGAATCCGCGCTGGGCGTAAGGGACGTCCAAGCGCCGGTGACGGCGATCGAAGGTGAGGACGTCGGCACCCCGCGCCGTGAGCGCCTCGTTCAGCTTGCCCATCCCCCCGGCAACGTCGAACACCCGGCGTGCGTCGAAGCGCTCGACCAAGAACTGAGCGAAGACGGAGAAACGCTGGAGATCGGCCATCGCCTCGATCACGCTAGCACAGGGGTGATCCTCGCGATCTCGCTCGGGCGTGGCCGGCTAGCGCGGTGAACCGGAGGGCGACCCGATGCCGATGGGACCGGTGGAAGTGGTGTCGAGGTTCTTCGATCGCGAGCGGCGACGCGAGGGCGTTATCGAGCCGGACGGGCTGGCGATGTTCGAGTTCGAGATCGCAGAGCTGAGGTATTGGATCTGAGTGGAGCTGGCGGATCGGAGGTTCTCGATCTCCGCTGACCCCGTGCTCCCGTTCGGCCGAGAGTCGCTGTACAAAGTGCACGTCCCCTTCGACCGGATCACGATCGAGCCCCAGGAATGCTACGAAGGTGCTCCCGCCCTGATCTGTCGCAAGGACTTCGAGGCCAAGCCGAGCTGCCCGACGCTCATGATCGTGAAGTGGCCCGATGGTCGCATCTCGGTCTGGCGGGCCTACCCGTCGGTCGAGTGAGCGGGGCGCGACTCGCGGTCGCCGGCCCCTGGTGAATCGCCTCGAATATCGCAGGAGCGCGAGCCCACCTCGGCGGGGGTGCCCAGGAGACCGCAGCGGCTCGCTCCGATCGAATCGATCGGTCGGCCATGGCGCTCGACTCGGAACCGGGTGAGTCTCGGCCCATCGACTCGGCTCGAGTCGAGCCGGGGGGAAGTGGAGGACGCGAGCTCATGACCAGCTTGGAAGCACACTATTCGTCGCGGGACATCGAGGCGCGGATTCTCGCCGCGCTCCGGGCCGCCGGGCTGGATACCGAACGGCGCCTCTCACCCGTCGAGCTGGCCGCGCTCGACCATTTCCACACGGGTGGTTTCCGGGCCTCGATCGCGCTGAGAGACCTCGCCCGGATCCGCCGCGAGGATCGGGTACTCGATCTCGGCGCCGGACTGGCGGGCCCCGCCCGGATGCTGGCCGAGGTCCCCGGGTGCCGGATCGACTGCATCGACCTGTCGAACGATTACTGCGTCGCCGCTTCGCTGCTGAATCGTCTCACCGGTCTCGGCGATCGAGTCCGCGTGCACCGGGGCAGTGTCTTCGACCTTCCGTTTCGCGACGGCTCGTTCGACGCGGTATGGATGCAGAACGTCGGCATGAACATCGCCGACAAGCGGAGGCTGTACGAGGAGGTCCACCGCGTCCTCGCGCCCGGCGGTCGATTCGCCTTCCAGGAGATGGTCGCGGGCGACGAGCCGGTGACGAGCTTCCCGCTCCCGTGGGCCAGCAACCCCGGAGAGAGCTGCCTCGTCTCTCTCGAGGAGATGCGGGGACTCCTCGAGCAGTGCGGGCTCGTTTCCGACTCGTTCGAGGACGTCAGCAGCGCCCCGTTGCCGGTCCCGGCGGTTGGCAGTCCCGAGAGCGCGCCACAGGCGGCGCTCAGCTTGTCCGTGTACGTCGACGACCTCGCACTGAAGGCCGAGAACGCGACGCGTAGCCTACGAGAGGGCCGGATCCGGCTCGTCCGAGGGGTGTTTCGGGCGAACTGACTCGCGCTCCAGGTTCGAACGAGAGAGGGGCTGCTAGTCCCGGGTTCGCCCGTGGAGTCGCTCGAGGCGCTCTCGCTCGGAGCGCGGGTGCCACGCGGAGTCGGCGTTCCGCCGGCGATATGGGAGAGACGAATGGCAAAGACCACGTCGACCTACTGGAACGTGCTCGCGCCCTCGAATCAGGACCGCTGGACGCCCGTCCAGGGGCTCGAGGGAGTGGCCGAGGAGCTCACGCTCAGCATCGACCCGGTCACTCGTGAGTACACCCGGCTGACACGTTTCCTCCCGGGCGCGGATACCAGCGCCTTCGGGGGGAAGATGCACCGGTACCCGGAGGAGGTCTTCATCGTGAGCGGCCGCCTCTACGACCACGCCTTCGATCGGTGGCTGGAAGCCGGCCACTACGCCAGCCGGCCACCGGGAGAGGTCCACGGGCCGTTCAGGACCGACGTGGGGTGCGTGGTGCTGGAGGTGTCCTTTCCCGGCCGCATCGACGACGGCGCCGTCGCCGACCCCGCTCCCACGATGGACGACCGCGAGGTCCGGCGATGAGCAGGCTCTTGACGTTGATCGCGGGCGTGCTCCTCGGAGCTGGGTCGTGGGGGCTCGGCTCGCTCCTGTCCGGGAGGTTCGAGCCCTTCGACAGCCTGACCGGATTCCTCACGACGCAGGTCGTGCTGGGTGGCGCGGCAGCGCTGGCGGGATACCGCGCCGGCGTCGCGAGGCTCGCGACGGTGGTGGCGGGCGGCTACCTGGGTCTCAATCTCTACCCGCTCGCCTTCGGCGGCCCGGAGTCGCGCGCCTGGGCTCCGCTCGGCGCCGTGACGACGCTCGCGCTGATCGTGTTCCCGCTCGTGGTCGGTACCGCTGGCGTGGGGATCCGGCGGATGAGGGCACGCTCGAAACCGGCCGCGGGAACGCCATGACCCGGACCGGTCGCCTCGCTACCGAGCGCCGGGAGCGGCGGGCCGCGAGGCGCACTCGGTCGCGGACCGCCGGAGGCGGTCCCGCCAGACCCGGTAGGGGCGATCGCGTGGGTCCGGCGAGCGGGCGGCACAGCGCGGGTGGTTGCATACTGGCGTGATCGCTCACTCCCGTCCTCGAATTCGGAGAACCGACCGTGAAGAACTTCCTCGCCGTCTACGTCGGCACGCCAGCCTCGATGTCGAAGTGGGACCACCTCACCGACGAGCAGAAGACCGAGCGACAGAAGCAGGGCATCGCGGCGTGGCACGGGTGGGTCGATAAGCACAGGGACGTGGTGACGGAGATGGGCGGCCCCCTCGGCAAGACCAAGAGTGTGGGGCCAACCGGCATGGCCGACGTCCGCAACGCCATGACCGGCTTCACGATCATCAAGGCCGAGTCCCTTGATGCGGCGGCGAAGCTCTTCGAGGATCATCCGCACTTCACGATCTTTCCGGGTGACGCGGTCGAGGTCATGGAGATCCTCCCCGTGCCTGGCGCGCCCCGCTGAGCGACGAGGAGCTCGCCATGTCCAAGGTGTGCGTTCGTGCGTTCTCGGTCTCGCTCGATGGATTCTCGGCCGGGCCGAGCCAGAGCCTCGAGAACCCGCTCGGCGTCCGCGGACCGGAGCTGATGGAGTGGGTGTTCCCGACGCGGATGTTCTGCGCGATGCAAGGCCAGCCAGACGGCGAGACCGGCACCGACGACGCCATGGCCGTGAGGGGCTTCGAGGGCCTCGGCGCGTGGATCCTCGGCCGCAACATGTTCGGGCCGGTGCGCGGGCCGTGGCCGGACGACTCGTGGAAGGGATGGTGGGGCGAGGAGCCGCCCTACCACGTGCCGGTGTTCGTGCTCACGCACCACCCGCGCGCGGAGCTGGTGATGAAGGGCGGGACGACGTTCCACTTCGTGACCGATGGCATCGAGGCGGCGCTCGAGCGCGCCAAGAAGGCGGCGGGCGGCGGCGCGATCCGGATCGGTGGCGGCCCGTCCACCGTTCGCCAGTACCTGCGCGCGGGCTTGATCGAGGAGCTGCACCTCGCGGTGCGGCCGGTGCTGATGGGCGTGGGCGAGCCGCTCTTCGCGGGGCTCGACCTCGACGCGCTCGGCTACCGCGTGCGCGAGGTCATCCCCGGCGAGCGCGCGACGCACATGTGGCTCGATCGCAAGGGCTGAGCCGGCATCGCGAGCACGAGCGAGCGATCGAGAGGCCCCATGACCGAGGAATCGACACCACGAAAGCCGGTCGTGCTGCCTCCCGGCGGCGGCCGCGATTACCCGATGGGCCGCATCCGCGCGCTCTTCAAGGCCGACGGCCGCGAGAGCGGCGATCGGTACTCGATCTCCGAGTGGTGGCTCGAGCCCCACACCCGGGGGCCCGGTCCGCACTCGCACGACGAGGACGACGTCTTCTACGTGATCGCCGGGACGATGAGCTTCCTGGTCGGCGCCGAGTGGATGGACGCGGAGACGGGTTCTTTCGTGCTGGTGCCTGGTGGGACGACCCACGACTTCCAGAACCGCGGCGCCGTGCGCGCTGGCGCCCTCAACTTCTCGATCCCCGGCGGCTTCGAGGTGGAGATGCCGGCGATCCGCGACTGGTTCCTCGAGCACCCGCCCGGCGATGCGGGGGTGTGAGGCCGGTGAGAGCCTGAAGCCCCGAGATCGTGGTATCGATCTCGCGCGATGAGGCCCGGCTCATGACGTCGCCGACGGACCAGAGCGTGATCGGCTGGCTGCTCGACGCCGATCCGTCGATCCGCTGGCAAGTGATGCGCGACGTGGTGCACGCGCCGAGCGCGGACATCGAGGCCGAGCGGGCGCGTGTCGCCACCGAGGGATCCGGCGCGCGGCTCCTCGCGCTGCAAGGCGAGGACGGCCGGTGGGGCGGCGCCGCTTGGAACCGCGGCTTCGACTCGACGATGCACGTGCTCATGCTGCTGCGCGAGCTCGGCCTCGAGCCCGAGAGTGAGGCGGCGCGCGTGGCCCTCGCCCGTGTGCGCGAGAGCGTCACCTGGCGCGGCTGCGGGCCGCCCGAGGTCGCGGCGAACGGCTTCTTCGCCGGCGAGACCGAGCCCTGCATCAACGGCCAGGTCGCGGCGGTGGGGGCGTACTTTGGCGAGGACGTGACTCCATTGATCGAACGACTGCTCGCCGAGCAGCTCGACGACGGCGGCTGGAACTGCGAGCGCGAGAACGGCGCGACGCGCTCGTCGTTCCACACCACGATCTGCGTGCTCGAGGCCCTCCTCGAACACGAACGGGCGGTTGGCACGGGCGGCGTGGTCGAGGGCGTCACGCGAGCGCGGCTGCGCGGCGAGGAGTACCTCCTCGCCCGGCGGCTGATGCGGCGCCGCTCCACCGGCGAAGTGATCGAGGACCGGAAGGCGCGCGGCGCCGACTGGAGGCGCTTCGCGTTTCCGACCTGGTGGCACTTCGACGTGTTGCGTGGGCTCGACTACCTGCGCCTCGCGGGCGCGGCCCCGGACGAACGCGTGGCCGAGGCCGTACGTCTGGTGGAGTCGAAGCGCGGCGAGGACGGCCGCTGGACGCTCGACGTCCGCTACGCCGGCCGCATGCCGCTCGAGATCGACGACGGCGAAGGCCGACCGAGCCGCTGGATCACGCTGCGCGCGCTGCGTGTGCTGGAGTGGGTGGCGGGGGACGAGCCCCCGCGCTACGGACACGATCCGCTCGTTCGGGGTTCTCACGATGGGTAAAGGTCGGCTCGAGGCGTTCAGCGATGGCGTGATCGCGATCATCATCACGATCATGGTCCTCGAGATGAAGGTGCCGCATGGCGAGAGCGTCGAAGCGCTCGAGCCGCTCGTGCCGGTGTTCCTGAGCTACGTGCTGAGCTTCGTGTACGTCGGCATCTACTGGAACAACCACCACCACCTGCTTCACGCGTGCAAGCGCGTGACCGGCGGCATCCTGTGGGCGAACCTGCACCTGCTCTTCTGGCTGTCGCTCTTCCCGTTCGTGACCGGCTGGATGGGTGAGAACCACTTCGCCGCGGTGCCTTCGGCGCTCTACGGCGCCGTGCTGCTCGCGGCGGCGATCGCCTACTTCGTCTTGCAGCAGGCGATCATCGCGTCGCAGGGGCCGGGGTCGGAGCTCAAGAGCGCGGTGGGGAGCGATTGGAAGGGGAAGCTCTCGCCGATCGCGTACGTGCTGGGGATCGCGTCGACGTTCGTGTGGCCGTGGGTGGCGGAGGTGCTCTACGTGGCGGTCGCGCTGGTGTGGCTGATCCCCGATCGACGGATCGAGCGCTCGCTGAGCGCGCCCGGCGCGTGATGCCG
>CAYMQR010000048.1:6733-16490 GCA_964392195.1 uncultured bacterium
GCGGATCGTGGATCGAGAACTCGGGCGCGCTGACGCACGCCCCTACACCTGCGGTGCGGGTCGGAGGTGGCGTTTGGCCCAGGATCGCCGATCGGACGTCCCGTGGGAGCGTAGGGTCGGAGGCGAGGCCGCCCGGGGCGCGGGATCGATCGGTGTCGATCGCCTCTGCATCCCGGCGGGCTCGCGCCCGAGCGCTCACCGCGTGAGCCAGCGGGCGGCGCGGCGCACGATCTCGGCGTGGGTGGGGTGGGCGTAGGAGCGGGCGTCGTGGCCGAGGGCGTCGTAGAGGACGCGGCCGCGGCCGAAGCGGCGAGCCCACAACAGCGGGTGGTCCGCGCCCCCGTGCGACGAGAGCGCGAGGGGCTCCACGTCGGGCACGAGGTCGAGGAACCCGTACGCCTCGTCGACGATGTCGAAGTCGCCGAGCCCGGCGACGATCGGGTGATCGCTCGGCGGCACCTCGACCCGCATCGCGCCGAGCGGCGGATGCGCCGAGCGGCTCCAGTCCCACACCCCGCCGACGAGCTCGCGCCATTCGGGCCAGTCGTCGAACGAGACCGCCGCGGTGTGGATCGCGAGCAGGGCGCCGCCCTCCTCCACGAACTCGCGTAGCGCCGCGCGCGAGGCCCGCGGCAGGGAGTAGCCCCACGCCGCGCGGTGCGGCGCGTAGCGCTCGGCCTCCATCCGCCAGCGCAGCACGTTGACGGTCACCATGCCGAAGCCGCCGCCAGCGAGCGCGGCGATCCCCGCCTCGAGGTCCTCGGTGATCGTCGAGCGCACACCCACCTCGCCTAGGAGCGAGGCGAGCGCGGGCGTGGTCTCGTGGAACGGGTGCGAGAAGCCGCCCGAGAGCAGCAGGTTGTCGACGATCGGCCGCTCGCCATCCGGTCCACCGGTCATCGCGGAGTTCGTGCGAAGAGCACGGGATAGCGGCCCCAGTTGACGCGCGCGGTCTTGGTGTCGGCGGATGGCGGGTTCGCGGGATCGGGACGGACGCCGGCATCGAGTACCACCTTCACCAGCACCGGCACGCTGCCGTAGAGGTGCTCGGCGGGGTCGGTGTCGGCGCGCGGCACCAGCCCGCCGTCCAGGTCCTGCCCGAGGCAGATGTGGATCCCGGTGCCGAAGGTGAGGCCGAACGGCGGCACCTCGTCGGGGACGGCGCGATCGGGATTGAAGCGGTCCGCGTCGGCGCCGAACACCGCCGGGTCCTGGTTCGCCGCGAGGAGGTCGAGCACCACGCGATCGTCGGCGCCGAGCGTTGCGCCGCCCGGCGCGTGCGCCGGGCACACCGCGCGCCGCCACGCCACCGGGCTCGCCGGGTGGAGCCGCATGCTCTCGTGGACGCAGCGCTGCAGGAAGAAGGGCTCGCGGGCGATCCGCCCCCAGCCCTCCGGGTGAGCGGCGCACCACGTGAAGACGTCATGGAGCGCGTGGGTCATCGAGTTCGCGGTGGAGTGGGCGCCTGCCTGCAGGTAGAACGCGACCTCGCGGCGGATCACGTCCTCGCCGAGGGCGAGCTTGTCCTCGTTGCGGAGCAGGATCGTGAGCACGTCGCGCGGCAGCTCGCTCTCGGCGAGGCGTCCGGCGGCGACGTCGTCGAGCAGCGCCCGGCGGCGCGCGACGGAGCGTGCGAGGAAGCGCTCGTCGAGGCGCTCCATCGCCTCGCGCACCTCGGCGCGCACCACCTCCTTGTCGCGCGTCGAGTGCACCAGCGTCGCGCCCTCGCTGAACTTCATCACCAGCGCCAGCAGCGCCTCGGTCTCCTCGGATGTGCGCTCGACGCGGTCGAGCCCGGCGAAGTCGGCGGTGAGGTTCATGGTGATGCGGTAGCCGAGCTCCACCAGGTCGGCGCGTCCCGCGGCCAGACACGGCGCGAGGGCGTCGGCGGCGAGCGCGGGGATCACCTCGCGCTCGTAGTAGCGGAACACGTCGCGGCGGAAGAGCCGGTTCTCCAGCCGGCGCCGCGCGCGGTGCGCGTCGCCGTGGAGGTTGAGGAGCACGTCGGCCATGACCACCGCGCCCTCGTCGTAGAGCGACTGGGCGAGGTCGGGATGGCGGAACGCGCGCGCGACGTCCTCGAAGCGGGTCAGCGTCACCGTGCTCATGACGTTCCTTCACCTCCGCGGACACGCTCCCAGGTGAGCGGCTCCTGCGAGTACAGGGCGACGCGCTCGCCCGCCACGCGTCGGCGCACCGGCCAAGGTCGCGCGAGGTCGATCGGCCGCCCGTTCGCGAACACGTGGCGCAGGCGCGCGCGCTCGCCCAGCACCCGCACGTCCTCGAGGGGGTCGCCGGCGACGGTGATGACGTCGGCGAACCGCCCGGTCTCGATGGTGCCCACCTGGCCCTCGAGCCTGAGCGCGCGCGCGCCGTTCCGGGTCGCGCAGGTGATCGCCTCGAGCGGCGTCATGCCCAGGTGCCCGACGAACACCTCGAGCTCGCGCGCGTGCCAGTGGCCGTATGGCGTGAGCGAGAAGCCCGACTCGGAGCCGGTGAGGAACGGCACGCCCGCGTCGTACGCCTTGCGCAGCATCACGCTCGACTCGGCGATCTCGCGCCGGAAGAGCTCGATCACGAACGGATCGGCGCCCACCGTGGCGCCGTACTCGGCGAGGTTGGCCTGGAAGGTGAGCGTGGGCGCGATGGCGGCACCCGAGTGCACCACCGCCTGGAGCGCGTTGTCGTCCATGAACGTGGCGTGGAGGATGAGGTCCACGCCGGCGCGCGCGGCGTCGCGGGTGCTGGTGGCGTTGCGGCAGTGCGCGACCACCGGGATGCCGAGGTCGTGGGCGGCGTCGCACACCACCTTCATCTCGTCGTACGTCCACACCTGGATCTCGCCGCGCTCGCGCTGGCGGGGGATCAGGCCGGTGGCGTGGACCTTGATCCAGTCGACGCCGTATTTGATCTGCCGGCGCACCTCCACGACCATCTCGTCGCGGGTCCGCACCACCTTGGCGTAGCCGCGCCGCCCCTCCTCGGGGATCAGCAGCCCGGCGGTGCCGCCCACCGAGGTCAGCAGCGCGTTGCCGCCGGTCGACATCCGCGGGCCCTCGACCACGCCGCTCTCGATCGCGTCGCGCAGGTCGGGCCCGAGGTCGAAGATGCAGTCGGCGTCGAGGAAGCCGGTGACGCCGGCGCGCAGCAGCTTGCCGACGTTCCACGCCGCGAGGATCGCCGCCAGTCCCTCGCGGCGGTGGAAGAAGAGCTCGTCGTTGGAGGCGGGTTCGGCGAAGGTGATGTGGCAGTGCGCGTCGATCAGGCCGGGCATCACGGTGAGGCCGCTCGCGTCGATGCGCGTCGGCGCATGGCCCTCGGCCTCGAGCGCGGCGGCCAGCTCGTCGGCGTGCGCGCCGAGCGCCGAGATCCGCTCGCCGTCGATCATCACCGAGGTGCCCGGCCGCGCGGGCGCGCCGGTGCCATCGATCACCGTGCCGTTCGCGAGCAGCGTCACCTGGCTCATCGCTCGCCTCCACTCGCGGCTGCGCCGCCGAGCAGGATCGGGTAGGTGCCCCAGTAGGGCCGCCGGGTGTTCGGGTCCATGGTGGGTGGCGCCGCGGGGTCGGGCCGGGCGCCGCGCGCGAGCAGCCCGTGGACGGCGATCGCCACCAGCCCGTGGAGGCGCTTCTCACCCGCCGCGGTGTCGTCGAGCACGCCCGCGGCGAGGTCGCGGCCGATGCACGAGTGCATGCCGCTGCCGAACGAGAGCCCGTAGAGCGGCACGTCGCGCGGCAGCGCGCGGAACGGATCGAACTCGGCCGCGCTCGGCCCGAACACGCCCTTGTCGCGGTTCGCCGCCATGAGATCGAACACCACCTGGTCGCCGGGGTGGATCTCGATCCCGCTGGCGAGCCGCACCTCGCCGAGCGCCCACCGCAGCCCGATCGGGCTCGACGGGTTGAGGCGCACGGTCTCGTGGACGCAGCGCTGCACGAAGCCGAGCTCGGTGCGCGCGCGCTCGCCGTCCTCGGGGTGGCGCGCCAGCCACTCGAAGATCCCGTGGGTGGTGCGGGTGGTGGCGGTGGCGGAGGTGTGGGCGCCGGCGAGGAGGAAGAACGCCACCTCGCGCCGCACCACCTCGCGCGGCAGGTCGAGGTCGTCCTGGTTGCGCAGCAGCACGGTGAGGATGTCGCGTGGCAGGTCGTCCTCGCCGAGCTCGCCGGCCCTGAAGCGCGCGAGCAGCGCCTGGCGGCGAGACAGCGCGGGAGTGAAGAACGCGCGGTCGAAGTCGTCGAGGGCGGCGAGCACCTCGCGGCGGACCTGCTCCTTGTCGCGGGTCGAGTGGGCGAGGGTGGCGCCCTCGATGAAGCTCATGAGCAGGCGATAGAGGTGCGCCGTCTCGCCGGTAGTTCCCGCGAGCCGGTCGACTCCGGCGGTGGGCGCCGACAGGTTGAGGAGCAGCGCGTGCCCGACGTGGACCAGATCGGCGCGCCCCGCGGCCACCAGCGGCGCCATCGTCTCCTCGACGATGCGCGGGAACACGTCCTCCTCGTAGTGGTGGTAGGTCGAGCGCCGGAACAGCCGGTTCTCGAGCCGGCGGCGCAGCCGGTGCGGCTCGCCGTGAAGGTTGACCAGCACGTCCGCCATGATCACCTCGCCCTCGTCGTAGAGGGCCTGGCGGAGCGAAGTCGAGCGGTAGGCGTCGAGGCAGTCGGCGTAGCGGTCGAGGGTGACCGTGCGCCCGGTGCGCGGCGGACGGACCTCGCTCATGCGTGGGTCACTCCGAGGCCGAGCCCGCCGTCGACCGAGACGATCGTGCCGGTGGTCCACTCGGCGCACGCGAGGTGCGCGATCGCCTCGGCGATCTCCTGCGGCGTGCCGATCCGGCCGAGGGCGTGCTCGGGGGCGAGGCTGTGGAGCCGCTCGAGCGCGGCCTTGTCGTCGGCGAGCCCGGCTCGCTGGTTGATCTCGGTGAACACCGCGCCGGGACGCACGCAGTTGACGCGGATCTTCTTGCGGCCGAGCTCGGCGGCGAGCACCCGGGTGAGCGCCTCGATCGCGCCCTTGGTGGCGGCGTACGGCGACGCGCCGGGGAACGCGCGCTGGGTGTGCACGGAGCCGATGAACACCACCGCGCCGTGGCTCTTGGCGAGGTGCGGCACGCACTGCCCGGTGAGCATCATCCCGGCCACCACGTTGGTGTGGAACACCTCGAGGAGCTTCGCCTCGTCGAGCTCGTCGATCGGGCCGCGGTACATGTTGCCGGCGTTGGAGACCAGCACGTCGAGCTTGCCGCCGCCGAAGTCGAGGGCGGCCTCCACCAGCCGGCGGCGGTCCGCGTCGTTGGTGACGTCGGCCGGCACCGCCTGGCAGAACGAGCCGATCTCCGCGGCCACCGACTCGATCTTGGCCACGCGCCGCCCGCAGATCGTGACGCGCGCTCCGTGGCTCGCGAAGTACATCGCCGTCCCGGCCCCGATCCCCGAGCCGCCTCCGGTGACGATCACCGACATGCCCTCGATCGACTTCATGGTCTGGCCTCCCCCTTGCCGACGGCGTCCACCGACGCCGGGCGAGGCAGGTTCGCGATGATGCTGGTGGTGACGCCGCCGTCGACCACCAGGTTCTGTCCGGTGACGTAGGACGCGGCCGGCGAAGCGAGGAAGAGCACCGCGTTCGCCACGTCCTCCTCCGTGCCGAGGCGCCCGAGCGGCACCTTAGCGGTGCGCAGCGCGCGGAACTCGGGGTCGGCGAAGATCGGCGCCGACATGCCGCCGTCGATCATGCCGGGCGCGACCGCGTTGACGCGGATGCCGTGCGCCGCCCACTCGAGCGCGCACTGCTGGACCAGCAGCGCGATCGCCGCCTTGGTGGCGCCGTAGGCGCCCGCGTTGGGGCCCGGCATCACGCCGTTGATCGACGTGACCGCGACCATCGCGCCGCCGCTGCGGGCGGCGATCATGCGCCGCGCCGCAGCGCGCAGCGTGAGGAAGGTGCCGGTCAGGTTGACTTCGACCACCGCGCGCCACGCGGCCGGGTCGAGGTCGAGGAGCGGCCCGAAGCGCACGATGCCGGCGTTGGCCACCACCAGCGCGGGCGGCTCGCCGAGCGCGTCGAGGGCGCGCTCGAGCGAGCGCTCGTCGGTGGTGTCGGCGGCGAGCGCGATCGCGCCGTCGAGCTCGCTCGCCACCGCGCGCGCGCCGTCGAGGTCCACGTCGAGGAGCGCGGCGCGATGGCCGGCGGCGCTGGCGGCGCGCGCGATCGCGGCGCCCAGACCGCGCGCCGCGCCGGTCACCAGCGCGACGCTCACCACAGCACCCACAGGAGCACCAGCGCCGCGATCGCGACCGCGAGCGGCACGCCGTGGCGCTCGACGAACGATCCCCCACCGAGCGCCACCAGGTCGATGGGCGCGGCGGCGGGTGCATCGACCCGCCGCACCGGCTCGGGCGGCGGCGGTTCGGCCGGCAGCTCCGCGGGCGGCGCCGCCGCGGCCGGCGCTTCGACCGCCTCGGCGGCGAGCTTCGCCTCGAGCGCCTCGACGAACTGGGTGATCAGCTTGCCGGCGACGTCGGCGATCACGCCGCGCCCGAACTGCGCCACCTTGCCGGTCAGGTCCACGACGGTCTCGACGCGCACCTCGGTGCCGCCCTCGACCGCCGCGAGTGTGACCTTGGCGCTGCCCTTGGCGTTGCCCTGGCCCTTCACCTCGCGCGCCTGCGCGGCGAGCACGATCACGCGCTCGCCCTCGTCGAGCCGCTCGAAGCGCGCGCTGCCCTGGTACTGCGCGACGATCGGGCCGACCTTCACCTTCACCACGCCGCGGTACTCGTCGCCCGCGATCTCGCGGAGCTCGGCGCCCGGCAGGCACGGCGCGATCCGCTCCACGTCGCGGAGCCAGCGCCACGCCACGTCGGGCGGGACGCTCACTCGAAACTGGTTGTCGAGCTGCATCGTCGTTCGATCTCCGAGAGGTCGGCGGGAGTGTCCACGTCGGACGGGTCGCCGGTGCCGTCGCACGGCACCTTGCCGATGGGGTGCCGGGCCATGAGCTGGCGTGCGCCCGCGTCACCGGTCAGCGCCATCGCGTCGCGCCACAACGCGCGCGCCAGCAGCACCGGGTTGCGGATCTCGCCGCCGTAGCTCGCGGCGGCGAAGCCCGCCGCGGCGCCGTGGGCGGCGGCGAGCCGCCGGTAGGCTTCGGCGCCGATCAGCGGCTGGTCGCCGAGGCCGATGCACACGGCGTCGATCTCGGCGCGGGGCTCGAGGTGCGCGAGCGCGGCGCGCAGGCTGCTCGCGATCCCCTCGGCGGGATTCGGATTTGCGAGGAGCTCGACCTCGCGCGGCAGCACCCACCACAGCCTCGTGTCGATCGTGCTCACCACCACGCTCACCGGACCGACGCCCGACGCGAGCGCCGCCTCGACGGCGTGGCAGATGAGCGGCCGTCCCGCGAGCGGCGCGAGCAGCTTGGCGCCGCCGAAGCGCGAGCCGCGGCCGGCGGCGAGGATCGCGATGGCGATGCGAGAGGGGCTCATGGTGGCGGCGTCCGCTCAGTCGTGGATCGGTCCGGATCCCTCGACGAGGCGGGCGCCGGCGCGCCCGGTCCGCAGCGCGATGATCTCGGCGAGGATCGAGATCGCGGCCTCCTCCGGGGTGCGCGCGCCGATATCGAGGCCGATCGGCGAGGCGATGCGCGCGATCTCGTCGTCGCGGAGCCCGGCCTCGCGCAGCCGCTCGACGCGCTTCGCGTGGGTCTTGCGGCTGCCCATCGCGCCCACGTAGCTCGCGCGCGAGCGCAAGCAGCCCGCGAGCGCCGGCACGTCGATGCGCGGGTCGTGGGAGAGCACCGCCACCGCGCTGCGCTCGTCGAGCGTCCGTGCGGCGAGGAACTCGCCCGGCCACGCCACCGTCACCTCGTCCGCCTCCGGGAAGCGCTCCGCGGTGGCGAAGGCGGCGCGCGGATCGACCACGCTCACCCGGTAGCCGAGGATCTTCGCCACCCGCGCCAGCGCGCGCGTGAAGTCCTGGGCGCCGAAGATCACCAGCTCGGGCGGCGCGGCGAGCGCGTGCACGAACACCGTGACCGCGTCCATGCCCGGCTGGCCGCAGGCGCCGTAGTGGCGCAGCGCGGTGCCGCCCTGGTCGAGGAGGCCGTGGGCGTCGCGCGCGACCACCCGGTCGAGGTCGGCGTCGCCGAGCGTGCCGCCGTGGGGCGCGGCGTGGGCGTCGTCGGTCACCAGCAGCTTGGCGCCCGCGTGCTCGCCGCTCACGACGTTGGCGAGCGCGACCGGCCGATCGGCTTCGAGGGCGCCGGCGAGGGCGTGGACCCAGCCGCCAGGGAGCGCGTCGCCGGCCACCACCGCTTCCACCAGCACGCTGATCTGGGCGCCGCAGGTGAGTGCGACCGCGAAGGTCTCGTCCTCGTCCGACGAGAACTGGAGGATCTTGCGTCCCGCGGTGGCGCGCGCCACCGCGTGGGCCTCGCCCGCCACCGCCGACTCGACGCACCCGCCGGAGAGCGAGCCGCTGATGTCGCGGCGCTCGTTCACGGCCAGGCACGCGCCGGGCTGGCGCGGTCCCGAGCCCTCGACCTCGACGAGCGTGGCCAGCGCCACGCGCTGCCCCTCGCCGAGCCAGCGCATCACGTCCCGGATCACCTGCTTCATGGCGTCGTCTCGCGCCTCGCCGGCGGCGTCCTGGGCACCCGGCGCCGGGCGGCTCAGGCGGCGATCGCCTCGAGCGCGCGGCGTGTCAGCACGCGCGCGAGGTGCGCGCGGTAGTCGCGGCTCGCGTGGGCGTCCTCGGGCGGCTCGGTGCCGTCGGCGGCGTGCTCGCTAGCCTGCGCCACGGACGCGCCGCCGGCCAGGGCTCGCTCCACGGCGGCGCCGCGCACCGGCGTGACGCCGAGGTTGGTGAACGCGACGCGGTGGCCGAGGGCTCGGTCGGCGATGGCTGCCACGCCCACGATCGCCCAGTCCTGGGCGCGGCGGTTGAGCTTGAGGTAGGTGAACCGCGCGCCGTCCGCGAGCTTGGGGACGCGGATCTCGGTGAGGAGCTCGCCGGGCGCGAGTGCCGTCTCCCAGAAGCCGAGGAAGAAGTCGCGCGCCGCGACGCTGCGCTCGCCGTCGCGTGACCGGATCACGAAGGTGGCGTCGAGGGCCGCCATCACCGTGGGCAGGTCGGAGGCCGGGTCGCCGTGGGCGCAGCTCCCGCCGATCGTGCCGCGGTGGCGCACCTGCGGGTCGCCGACCTGCCGCGCCGTGGCGGCGATCAACCCGTTCGTCCGCGCCAGCAGCGGGTCGCGCTCGAGCGTGGCGTGGGTGGTGAGCGCGCCGATCGCGAGGTGGTCACCGCGGTCGGCGACGCCGGCGAGCCCGGGGATCCGGCCGATGTCGATCAGCACCGCGGGCTGCGCGAGGCGCAGCTTCATGAGCGGCAAGAGCGAGTGGCCTCCCGCGAGCAGCTTGGCGTCGTCGCCGTGCTCGGCGAGCAGCGCGAGCGCGTGGTCCACCGACTCGGCGCGGACGTATTCGAAGGGTGCGGGGTACATGGTGGTGGGCCTCAGCGGGGTTGAAGCGCGCCCGCCCCGTCGGCCGCCGGGACGCCCTGGGACGGCGAGGGAGCGCCGACGCTCCCCGGGGCGAGGCGCGCGCTCATCGCGCGCCGCCGTTCTCGGCGGCCCAGCGGATCGAGTCGACGATCGTCGCGTAGCCGGTGCAGCGGCACAGGTTGCCCTCGAGCCCCTCGCGGATCTTCGCCTCGCTGGGGTCGGGGTCGTCCTTCAGGATGCCGACCGCGGCCATGATCATGC
>CAYMQR010000049.1:0-16449 GCA_964392195.1 uncultured bacterium
CGCGCGCGGGACCGGTCGGCCTCGCTCGTGTCCGCACATCGGACCGATACGGCGAGGGGCGATCACGTCGACGCGCGCGCCATCGTCGTGTCGCCGGGCGAGCTCACGCTCGCCCCTACATGGCCTGGGGTAGCGGCCGCCGCCGAGCCCGCCGCGACCACCGATCCAACCCCCTGTAGGGGAGGGCGTAAGCCCTCCCGCGCGCGGGACCGGTCGGCCTCGCTCGTGTCCGCACATCGGACCGATACGGCGAGGGGCGTGCCCCTCCGAACGTCCCGTTGAGCCGCGCGTCGCGGATCGCTACGATCCGCGATCGGGGGGAGTCCACGTCCATGCCGATCGCAGCCACCGACCGCCTGAGCTCGCTCGACGCGATGTTCCTGCACGTCGAGACGCTCTCGAGCCCGATGCACGTCGGCATGGTCGGCCGGATCGAGGGCGCGCCGCTGCGCAAGCGAAACGGCGCCATCGATCGCGAGCGCCTCTACCGCCAGACGCTGTCGCGGCTCGACAAGGCGCCGCGCTTCCGCCAGCGCGTGTTGTGGCCGCCGTTCGGCCAGGGGCGGCCGATCTGGGTCGACGACACCCACTTCAACATCGCCTACCACGTGCGCTTCACCGGGCTGCCGCGCCCCGGCGGCGCGAGCGAGCTCAAGCTCCTCGCCGGGCGCGTGCTGTCGCAGAACCTCGATCGCGCGCGGCCGCTGTGGGAGATGTACTGGGTCGACGGCCTCGAGAACGACGAGATCGGGCTGATCTGGAAGGTCCATCACTGCATGGTGGACGGCGTCTCCGGCATCGAGGTGGCGACGCTGCTCTTCGACCTCGATCCCCACGCCAAGCCCGCGCCGCCGCCCAAGCCGTGGAAGCCGCGCCCGAGCCCGAACGTGGGCGCGCTGCTCGGCAACGCCCTCGCCGAAGGCGCCGAGCTGTCGCGGCGCTGGTTCACCGAGGCGCGCTCGGTGCTGGTGAACCCGGAGGGCCTCGCCAAACGCCTTCGCGAGGACTTCTCGGGCTTCGGGAGCTGGATCGGCAAGGGGCTCGCGCCGCGCACGGTGTTCAACGTGCCGATCGGGCCGCACCGCCGCGTCGACTGGGCGATGCTCGACCTCGCCGAGGTCAAGCGCGTCAAGAACGCCCTCGGCGGCACCATCAACGACGTCGCGCTGGCGGTGGTCGCGGGCGGCGCGCGGCGCTTCCTCTCCCACCGCGGCGAGCAGGTGAGCGGCGTCGAGCTGCACGTCGGGATCCCGGTGAGCGTGCGCCGCGCCG
The DNA here is from genome assembly GCA_964392195.1 of uncultured bacterium. Lineage (GTDB taxonomy): Bacteria > JADJOY01 > JADJOY01 > JADJOY01 > JADJOY01 > JADJOY01. The sequence goes on from CAYMQR010000049.1 coordinate 1,273, forward strand.
ACGAGAAGCAGACCCTCGGCAACCGCGTGTCGGCGATCGCGATGCACCTGCCGGTGGGCGAGCCCGATCCCCTCGAGCGCCACCGCCTGATCCGCGAGCGCACCGAGCTCGCCAAGCGCGGCTTCGCAGCGAGCGCCGCCGAGACCCTCACCAACCTGCCGGGCGGGCCGCCCGGGACGCTGCTCCAGCAGGTCGCGCGCATGCAGTGGGCGCAGCGGGTGCTGAACCTGGTGGTGACGAACGTGCCGGGGCCGCAGACGCCGCTCTACGTGGCGGGCGCGCGGCTCCTCGACATCGCGCCGTTCCTCCCGCTCGGCCCGAACGTGGCGCTCGGTATCGCGGTGCTGAGCTACGCGGGCCAGCTCGGGATCGGCCTGATCGCGGACTACGACGTGCTGCACGACGTCGACGTGATGGCGAAGGCGCTGCGCGAGTCGTTCGACGAGCTGTCGCGCGCCGTCGGCAAGCCCAGGCGCGCCGGCGGCGCCGCGAAGGCGGCAGTTGCCGCGAAGACACGCGCGGGCGCCGGCGCGAAGCGGAGGGGGAGGCGATGACGACGGATCCGAAGCGAGCGAGGCGCCGCAGGTGGGCGGCGCGCGCCGGTGCCGTGGTGGGCGCCTTCGTGGTCGGCTGCACCGCCGCCGACTGGGCCGAGGTCCTCGACGACAGCACGAGCGGCCCGAGCGAGGCGAGCGACCTCGACAGCGGCTCGTCCGGCTACGGCGGCGTGCCGCCCGCACCAGGCTACGGCGGCGGCGTGGCGCCCGCGCCCGGCTACGGCGGCAGCGACGAATACCGCTACAGCCAGCCGCGCATGTCGAGCGCCCTCGACCACCTGCGCGAGGCGAGGAGCGAGCTGCAGCAGGCCGACACCAACAAGGGCGGCTACCGCAAGGACGCCATCGACCACGTCGAGGCGGCCATCGAAGCGGTTCAAACGGGCATGCAGTACGACGCCACGCACTGATCTCCGGGGGTCCGCGATGACGACGAACCCGACGACTCCACGAAGCACTCACCCGCGACGGCTGCTCCGCTCGTGCGCGTGGACGCTCTTGCTCGCGCTCTCCTTCTCGGCGGGCCTCGCCACCCATCCGGTGAGCGTCCTCGCCAAGAACAAGAAGCAGCCGACCACCGACACCTCGCAGCCCAGCACGGAGCCCGCGCCCCAGCCGGCCAAGCCCAAGAAGGCGCCCGACCAGCCGCACATGAAGCGCGCCCTCAAGCAGCTCGAGCTCGCCCAGTACGACCTCTCGCAGACCAGCCGCGGCAAGGGTGGCTGGGTGCAGATCGCGCAGAGCCACGTCTCCGCCGCGATCAGCGCCGTGCGGCAGGGCATCAGCTACGGCGAGAGCCACTGAAGCGAGCCTTTCTCGGCGCGGTGGCCGATCGCGTCGCCTTCGCCGATGCTGAGGTCACACGCGAGCGCGATGCGGGGCGGCACGTCGGCGCGCGTCCGGGGTTTCCGTGGCGTCGCACAAGATCAACCTGACGTCACGGGCGAGCGAGCCCGACGAAGTCGAGCGGCTCAGGCGTGAGCTCGCCGCGAGCGAGGACCGGGCGCTCAGGCTGCGCGCGGACTTCGAGAACTACCGGCGCCGCGTCGCCCGCGAGCGCGACAGCGCGACCCACGAGGGACGCCGCGACGCGGTGCGCGCGGTGCTGCCGGTGCTCGACGCCCTCGACCGCGCCATAGCCGGCGGCTCCACGGACCGCGCGCTCCTCGAGGGGATCGTCGCCACCCGCACGCTGCTGCTCGGCGCGCTGCGCGAGTGCGGCGCGGAACCGATCGAGGCGCTCGGCAAGCGCTTCGATCCCACCATCCACGAGGCGGTCGGAACGGCGCCGGCCTCACCGGGCGCCGAGCCCGGCACCGTGGTCCATGAAGTGCGCAGCGGCTGGCGTCTCGGCGACGTCCTGCGCCCGACGCAGGTGATCGTGTCCACCGCCGCATCACCGGCGAGCGCCGGGAGGGACACCCCGCATGGATGACACGAGCGCCAACGACCCGCGCACCTACATGGCGGCAGAGCGGACCTTCCTGGCGTGGATCCGCACCGGCCTGGCGCTGATGGGCTTCGGCTTCGTGGTGGCGCGGTTCGGGCTCTTCCTGCGCGAGCTCGCCGCCACCGGATCGGCGGCCGCGGACCCGAGACACGGGCTCTCGACGCCGACCGGCATCGCCCTGCTCGTCCTCGGCATCTCCGTCAACATCGCCGCCGCCGTGCGCCACCGCCGAGCCATCCGCTCGCTACGCGACGGCTCCTTCACCACGCTCTTCGACGCCCGCCTCGCCGTCTTCGTCGCGGTCATCCTCACCATCCTCGGCATCGCCCTGGCGGCCTACCTCGCGCTGATTTGAGGGGGGCGCTCAGCCCAGCCCCAGCTCCTTCGCGGCGAGGGCGGTGCCTTCGACGCGGGCGGTGATCTTGGCGAAGGCGACGTCGCGGGAGGTGGAGGTGTCGTCGCCGAACGGCGAGAAGCCGCAGTCGTCGCAGGTGCCGAGGCTCTCCAGCGGGATGTGGCGCGCGGCGGTGAGGACTCGCTGGCGGACGTCGGCGGCGGTCTCGACGCGGGTGGTGCACGGGTCGGTCACGCCGACGAAGATGCGCCGCCCGGGGGCGGCGTGCGCGGCGAGGATGCCGAGCACCCGCTCGGGGTCGCGCTCGCTCGCGAGCTGCACGTAGAAGTTGCCGACGGCGAGGTCGAAGAGGCTGGGCAAGAGCTCGGCGTAGTCGACGTCGGCGCTGTGGGTCGAGTCCCAGTCGCCGCCCGGGCAGGTGTGCACGCCGAGCCGCGCACGCTCGGCGTCGGTGAAGCGCGCGAGCACGCGGTTGTTGAGCTCGACGAACGAGCGCAGCAAGCCCTTCGACGGGTCGAGCTTCACGGCGAGCCGGCCCTCGGTGAAGTCGATCTGCACCACCGCCGCCCCAGCCTCGAGGGCGCCGCGGATGTCGCGCTCGGCCTCGTTCACCAGGTCGTCCAGGAAAGCCTCGCGCGGGTAGCTCGGGATCCCGTCGCCCGGATAGAGCAGGCTCAGCGCCGACGCCGAGATCACCGCCTGCTTGAGCGGTAGCTCGGTGAGCCGGCGCGCCTCGCCCACGTATTTCGACGCGTAGGTGCGGTAGCGGAACGGGCCGGCGGTGAGGCGCGGGAGCTGGCGCGTGTGACCATCGGCGAACGGGATCACCGCGCCGTCGGGGGCCAGCGAAGCGAGCCCGGCGATCGGGTAGGTCGCGAAGCTCGGCTTGGTCTGCTCGCCGTCGGTGATGATCGGCGAGCCGGTCGCCGCGAAGCGGGCGAGGGTTTCGGCGAGCGCCGCGCTCTGCGCGGTCTCGAGGGCGTCGTCGGTGAGCCGTCCGGCCGCGTGGGCCGCGAACGCGTCGATGAGCGCCTGGGGACGGGGGATGCTCCCGATCGGCTCGGTGGGGATGGGCATGGTGGGTGGCTCCATTCGCGCGGCGGGAGGATTCGAAGATGCCATCGCATCAGACGAGCGCGGTGTCCGCAACGACGGGGAAGTGGCCGGCAATGAATTAACAACCTGCTACGCAAAACGTGAGCGACTGCTACGCAAATTGCTTGCAGAGCGCTACGCAAAATGGGTACTTTTTGCTTACACTTGGCGCGATCGGTGCCGTAAAATACGCCAAATTCAGCCCCCAGAGGCCCGATGCGGGCATCTCCGGCCCCCTCCGGGGCGCTTTCAGCCCAGGAAGGTCGGCAGGTCGAGCTTGAGGATCCCGGTGCTGGAGCCGAAGTAGAGCGCGTCGGCCCCGTCTTCCTGGTCGAGGTAGAAGCCGGACGGCTTCTTGCCGACGTAGGCGCGCTTCACCAGCGAGCCGTCCGAGTAGCGCAGCACCTCGAGGTCGCCGGTGATGAAGCTCGCCGCGTAGATCAGGTCGCGCTTGGGGTCGTAGGCGACCGAGCGGCAGTTGAGCACGGTCTTGAACGCGCGCCGGATCTCGAGCGGCGTCATGCTGATCTCCACGAGGTCGTGGCTGTAGAAGTCGCCGAGCAGGAGGCTGCGCTTGGTGGGCAACGGCACCATCGTGAGCCCGCCGGCCGCGAGCTTGAGCGTGTCCTTCACCGCGAGCGTCGCCGGGTCGAGCTTCACGATCGCGAACTGGTCCGAGAGGTCGAGCATGCCGACCTCCACGAACAGCTCGTTGGCCACCGGGTCGTGGTTGATGAGCCAGGCGCCGCTGCGGAACTTGGTGAGCCCGGTCTCGTGGAAGTTGATCTGCGCCTTCTTGGCGAGGGTGTCGCGATCGAGGAGCGTGACCGCCGGGTACTCGGTGCTGACGATCGCGTAGCCCTCGGGCAGCACCTCGAGGTCGATCGGCTGGATCAGCACGTCGTCGGAGATCGGCTGCTTGTTCACCAGCCCGAAGCCCGGCTTCTCGAACGTGAGCAGCTCCGAGTAGAGCCAATCGACCGTCCACAGCCGCGGCTCGCCCTTCCAGGTGCGGAAGTGACGGAAGAGCCCCTCGGTGTGGTGGCGGGTGAGGACGTGCGACGTCAGGTCGAGGCGGATGATGCCGGAGGTGGGGCCGTACGTGGCGTAGAGCCCGTTCGCGTCGTGGTCGACGAACACGTCGCGCAGGTACTCGGTAGGGATCTCGGGGACCACGCCGGGCGGCGGATAGAGGACGCTGAGCCCGGGCACCGCCGCGGCGCGCGCGCCGACCTCGAACGGCACCATCGCGCTGTAGAACGCGAACAGCACGCCGAACGAGATCGCCACGACGCTCGCGCGCGCGTAGAAGCGCGGCCAGCCGAGGATGCTCGCGATCGCCAGCACCACGATCGGCACGCACGCCTCGACCTTGAAGGTGTAGGCGCGCGAGCCGAGCTGCTCGGGGCGGAAGCGCCACTGCGCCACCACCATCCACGCCGCGAACGCCGCGAGCACGGTGCGCTTCCAGCCGAGCTTGAAGCGCAGCACGCCGAGCACCACCACCAGCGTGGCCACCACCGCGCCGAACACCGGGAAGGCCTCGAGGATCTGCAGCAGGTTTCTGGGCAGCTTGTGCCACTCGATCGGCACGAAGAGCGGGTTCACCTGGCCGGGGTGGTCGGGGTCGCGGTTGATGCTGGGTGCCACGTGCAGCACCACGTAGGTGAGCAGCAGCGGCGGCGCGGCGTAGAGGGCGAGGTCGACCGCGACCTTCCACCACTTGCGATCGCCGACCAGCCGCACGCCCGCGACCGACACCGCGAGCACCGCGATCAGCCCCACCGCCGCGGTGAGCTGCACCTTCGCCCACGGCACCAGCCCGTCGGCCCAGAAAAGCGACGCGTGGGTGGTGGCGTAGACCGCCACGCCGAACACCGCGGCGTCGACCGGCAACATCGCCAGCGCGCCCCAGCTCAGGCGCTTCGAATTCGACGGATTCATCGCGAGCGCGAGTCGCTGGCCGACTCGTAGACCACGGTGCGGTTCTTGCCTTGCGCCTTGGCGCGGTAGAGCGCGGAGTCGGCGCGTTGCACCAGGTCCTGGATGCGGTCGCCGTGCATCGGGAACTCGGCGACGCCGATGCACACCGTGAAGGGGATGCGCGAGTCGTTGAACGTGAACGGGTCGCGCTCGACGGTGGTGCGCAGCCGCTCCGCGACGTCGAAGGCCAGCTGGCCGCGGGCGCCCGGCAACAGGCAGACGAACTCGTCGCCGCCGTAGATGCCGATCGCCTGCTCGGGCTCGAGCACGCCGCGGAACAGCTCGCCGATGCGGCGGATCACCGCGCCGCCGGCGAGGTGGCCGTAGAGCGTGTTGATCTCGCGCAGGTTGTCGACGTCGATCATGAGCAGCGCGAAGGGCGCGGTCTCGGCGCCCGCCGACATCTCGCGCCGCACCATCCGGTAGAACTCCTTCAGCGTCAGGAAGCCGGTGAGCTCGTGGTAGCGCACCAGCTTGCGGATCTCGTCCTGGTAGCCGATGTCGATCTCGTCGAGGACGCGGTAGAGCAGCACGGTCTCGCCGAGGATGATGCGGTCGCCGTCACGCAGCTCGACCTCGGTGAGCTTGCGGTTGTTGACGAGGATGCCGTTGGTGCTCTCGAGGTCGCGGATGACGTGGCGGAAGTCCTCCGCCGACCCGACGCGGCGGATCGCGGCGTGGCGGCGCGACACCATCTCGTCCTCGATCGGCACGTCGAGGCGGATGTCGCGGCCGAGCACGACCTCGCTCGCGGTGAGCGGGAACTCGCGCCCGACGTCGCTGCCGCGCAGCACGATCAGGCTCGCGCGCCGCTGGCCGGTGGGGATGAGGTACGGGCTCTTGAGGAGCAGCGTGTTCGCTTCGAGGTCGGGCCCGGAAGGCATCGATCCCCAGCGGTTCGGGTCCGGACGAGAGGCCGGACGGCGCGCTTGCTCGGACATCGCGGGCACCGTACCAAAGCGCTCTCGCGCGTGCCAACCGCGCGCGGAGCGCGGCGGCCGGGGCGCGGCCGGTGCGCCCTCGGCGACGCAAGCTCGTGACCGCGATCGGTGCGGCGGGCACCGGAAACAGGGCGTTTTCTCCATCAGCTGCAGGACGGATCCGGTGGCGCGGCGCTTGCGACACCGTGGTAGTCTGACGCGCGATGGCTGAGGGCAACGTGGAACCCGCGAGCGATCTCGAAGTGGACGGACGCCCGCTGCGTCGCTTCCGCGTCGACGAATACCACCGGCTGATCGAGGCTGGCGTGCTCGGTGAAGACGAGCACGTCGAGCTGATCGACGGAGTGATCGTCGCCATGGCGCCCCAGGGCCTCCCGCACGCATACGCGATCCAGGAGCTCAACCGCGTCCTCGCTCGCCAGCTTCCAGACGAGTACCGGCTGCGCCCGCAGCTCCCCGCCACCCTCGACGACTGGAACGAGCCCGAGCCGGACTTCGCGATCGTGCGGACCGAGCAGACCCGGGGAAAGAAGAACCACCCCGCTCACGCGCTGGTGATGATCGAGGTCGCGGACTCGTCGCTGCGATACGACCGCACCCGCAAGGCCGCGCTCTACGCTCGCCGCCGCATCCCCGAGTACTGGATCGTGAACGTGACCGAACGCGCGATCGAGGTCCATCGCGACCCGGACGCCGCCGGCAAGCGTTACCGCGTCACCGAGATCCTGCGCCCCGGTCAGACGCTCGAATCCGCCTCCGTTCCCGGCGTCACCGTCGAGGTCGCGGCGCTCTTCGAGTGACGGTGCCCCGAGCCACCCTCACAGCTCGATGCGGCGCTGCGAGCCGTCGGGTGAGACCACGACGACTCCGGCGTCGAGGAAGTCGGTGACGTAGAAGGTGCCGTCCGGGCCGACGGCGAAGTTGTCGGCGATCATGCCCTCGATGCGCGCGAGCTCGGTCAGCTCGCCGCTCACCACGTCCACCTTCAGGAGCCGCACCGGCAGCACCACCTGCAGCGCGACGATGGTGCCGTCGGGCATGGCGTGCACCGCCGACGGCAGGTTGAGGCCGCCGTCGACGATCGTCGTGATCTCGCCGCTCTCGCGGTTCACGCGGATCACACCACCGGCGAAGAACGTGGGCGCGTAGAGGCCGTCGCCGACGCACGCCATCGAGTTCATGCCGGGCGCCTTGGTGGTGACCTGGCGCGCGGACGTCGCGCCGGTGGGGTCGATCTCGAACACGCCGCCCACCGGCCACTCGAGGTTCGCGAACACCCGCCCGTCGGCGCACTTCGTGATGCCGTTGGCCTGCGGGCCGATCTCGTCGAGGACCGTGCGGCCCTCCTCGGGGTGGAAGCGCGACACCGTGCCGCGGCTCGGCTCGGTGACCACGAACGCGCCGCCGTCCACCAGCACCAGGTCGTCGTTCGGCCCGAGCCCGTCCTCGGGACCGTAGCCCTCGGTGATCTGGCCGGACTCGGGGTCGACCTGCACGAGCTGCGAGCCCTGGATCGCCGCGATCCAGAGCCGCCCCTTGCTCCACTGGATGCCGTTGGTGGACTCGGGGGGCGTGGTGTTGACCGGTCCCGACGGGCCGCCGCCCGAGCCGCAGCCACCCGCGAGGAGCGCCGCCACGAGCACGGCCCTCGCCGCCGCCCTCGCCCGCGCCGTCGCCCTTACCCTCGCCCGCCAGGTTCGAGCCACGTCACACCTCATGCCGTACCCCCTCGGTGAGCGCCGGGATCGCGGTCCAGATCTCGTCCAGGCCATCCGGGCAGTGAATGAGCCGTATCCGCTCGCGAATCGCAAGGGGCACGTCACGCCGAACTTGACGCCCCCCGCCCCCGCCGACACCCTCCGCGCACGTTCCCCCACCCTCCCCGAGGAGTCCGAGATGGCATCCCGCGGACTGGTCCAAGACGTGATCCAGGGCGCGACCGCGCCGCTTCGCGGCTACAGGTTCCTGTCCGCGAACCCGTCGCTCAGGCGCCTCGCCATCGTGCCGCTGCTCATCAACGCGGTGATCTTCACCGTGGCGATCATCGTGTTCGTGAACTCGTTCGGCGGCATCCTGTCGCTCGCCACCGGCGTGCTGGCGGTGGGCGCCGGAACCGGCTTCGTGCACGCGATCCTCGCCGCGCTGAGCTGGGTGGCCACCATCCTCGTCGGCGCGCTGCTGGTGGTGCTGTTCGCAGCCGCGATCTTCTTCGGCTTCACGCTGGTCGGCGGCTTCGTCGCTGCGCCCTTCAACGAATTCCTGTCGCAGCGCGCCGAGGCGCTGCGCCTCGCCGAGCTCGGCCTCGCCCCGGCGCCCACCGAGGGCGCGACCGGCGCCGCCGCGATCTGGCGCGAGGCGAGCTACGCGTTCGGCGCCGAGCTGCGCCGCACCGGCCTCTACCTCGGCGTCATGGCCGGGCTCGCGATCCTCAACGTGCTGCCGGCGATCGGCACCGCGCTGTTCTCGGTGCTGGGCGGCCTCGCGTCCTGCTACTTCCTCGCCTGGGACCACACCGACCTGCCGATGAGCCGCCGCAAGATCCCGTTCGCCGAGAAGCGCCGGATCCTCGCCGAGCACCGCGGCGCGGCGCTCGCGTTCGGCGGCGTGGCGCTCGCGATCACCGCGGTGCCGTTCCTCAACCTGCTCATGCTGCCGGTGCAGGTGGTCGCGGGGACGCTCTTGTTCCTCGAGTGGCACCAGCCGCCGCCCTCGCCGCGCTGACCTGGAGGGCAGGCGCCAGCGGCGCCGTGGTCCCTCGGCGCCGCAGGGCCGGCGAGCCCATCGAATGCCGCGCATGAGCCCCGCCCTTTCGGGCTAGAATCCCGTGGATGGAGGCGGCGCGCGAGCTTCCCTGCCCACGCTGCGGCACGCCGCTCGAGACCGAGACCGCTGCCAGCCACTACGGCAGCCGCGTCGAGGTCGAGCGCTGCGCCGGCTGCGGCGGCGTGTTCACGTCGTGGGGCCGCATCCTCGCGCTCTCGCCCCAGCTCGTCGCCGACTGGGAGGAGCGCGTCGCCCTCGACCCCACGCGCACCAGCGACGTGGTGCGCGCCAGCCTGCCGTGCCCGGCGTGCGGCGAGGCGCTCACCAAGGTCACCGGCGCCACGCTGCCGAACACGCTCGAGGTCCCCGACGACCTCGAGCTCCACCTGTGCAACGGCGGCCACGGCTTCTGGATCGACGCCGAGGCGCTGACCCGCTTCAAGCACGCGCAGAGCTCGAACCTGGCGCGCAAGCGCGAGAGCTACGTGCAGGAGCTCGAGGCCAAGGTCACGCGCCAGCGCGCCAAGGCCGCGGCGCTCGGCGGCGACCGCCCCGCGCCGCTCAGGCGCGCCTACTCGAGCACCGTGGTGTTCCTGCTCTTCCTCGTGTTCGCAGCGCTGCTCGGCACCACGCTGCTCAGCGGCCACCTGCCCTGATGTACGACCTCGCCGACTGGGACCTCGCGCCGGCCAGGCCGGTGGTGGCGGCCTCGCTCGAGCCGGCGCTGCTGCTCAACGCCACTTACGAGCCGCTGCGCGTGGTGTCGTGGCGGCGCGCGGTGGGGCTGAGCTTCGTCGACAAGGTCGAGGTGATCGACGTCTACCCGCGCCGGGTGCGCTCGGTGAGCACGTCGCTGGCGCTCCCCGCGGTGCTGCGGCTGCGCCACCGCGCGCCGCTCAGGGTGCGCGAGGTGCCGTTCTCGCGCACCAACGTGTACGCGCGCGACGCGCTGACCTGCCAGTACTGCGGCGACCGCTTCGCCCCGCACCTGCTGAGCTACGACCACGTGCTGCCGCGCACCCGCGGCGGCCGCACCGACTGGTCGAACGTGGTGACGTGCTGCATCCCGTGCAACCGCTTGAAGGCCGACCGCACGCCCGAGGAGGCCGGGATGCCGCTCGCGCGCCGCCCGCACCGGCCCTCGCAGCTCTTCCTCGCGAGCCTCGGCCGGGTCCGGATCCCGACGCCGTGGCAGCCCTACCTGCCGCCGCCGGCGGGGTGAACCGGGCGCCTTCACCGCCTCCCTCGGCGCAGCCCGAGACCTGCGGCGAGGCCGCGAATCGCGTTGTGGCGCGGTCCGCCACCATGATAGGTTCCGCGCGCGAACCTGCGTGATTTTCGATGCTTGCGAACGCTCTCCCGCTCCTCGATCCGGCTCGCGGCCGCGCCCGCCGAGCCGCCCGGCGGTAGCCCGGCGGCCATGCTCACGCTGCGCATCCTCGACGGCAAGGACGCCGGGCGCGAGGTGTCCTTCCCGTCGCTGCCGATGGTGATGGGGCGCGACGCCACCTGCGACCTCGTGATCGCCGATCGCTCGGTGTCGCGCCGCCACGCGCTCATCCTCGGCACCACCGAGACGCCCTTCATCCGCGACCTCGGCAGCGCCAACGGCACCTACCTCAACCGCCAGCGCGTCAACCGCGAGGCGCCGCTCGAGGCGGGCGACCGCATCCAGATCGGCACCACCGTGCTCGAGGTGGGCGGCGCCACCGCCACCACGCGCCGCCCGCAGGTCGACGTCCGCGAGGACTTCGCCGAGCTCGCCACCAGCGTCGTGCAGGCGCGGGTCGACGCCGAGCGCACCAACCTGAAGGAGCTGGCGATGAGCCAGCTCGAGGCGCCCACGCTGAAGGCGCGCCTCGACTCGATCTACAAGGTCACCGAGCTGATCGCGAAGTCGGGGACCCAGAGCCTGCGCAGCCTGCTCGAGGGCATCCTCGACATCGCCTTCGACGCGCTGCCCGCGGACCACGGCGCGATCCTCCTCGCCACGCCGGGCTCGGGCGAGCTCGCGCCCGAGGTGGCGCGGACCCGCGGCGAGGGCGTGAGCGAGCCGGTCGCGATCTCGCGCACGATCCTCAAGCGCTGCCTCGACGAGCGCGTCGCGATCCTCTCCATGGACGTCCAGTCCGACGCCCGCTTCGGGCGCGACACCAGCGGCGCGCTGCGCCTCATGCGCTCCGCGATCTGCGTGCCGCTGATCCGCGCCGACCGCGTCCTCGGCGTGCTGCACGTCGACACCCGCGACTCGGGTGCGCGCCTCGCGCAGGCCGACCTCGAGCTCCTGAACGGCATCGGCAACGAGGCCGCGCTCGCCATCGAGAACGCGCGCCTCGCCCAGGAGATGGTGGCGCGCGAGCGGCTCGCCGCGGTGGGCCGCACGATGGCGGAGTTCTCGCACCACGTGAAGAACGTGCTGCAGGGGCTCGCGGTGTACGCGCCGCTCGTCGACGACGCGCTCGCCGACGATCCCGCCGCGCAGCGCGACCTGCTCACCACGAGCTGGCAGCGCGTCAAGGGCTACCACGAGCGCCTCGAGCGCACCGTGCTCGAGGTGCTGTCGTTCGCCGGCGAGCGCACGCCGGTGCTCAAGCGCTGCGACCCGCGCGAGCTGATCACACACGCGCGCGCCGCGCTCGAGGACCGCGCCGCGATGGCGAAGGTGAAGATCCAGCTCGGCGCGTCCGGGGCGACGCCCGCGCCCGAGGGCTGCCAGCTCGACCCCGAGTGGATCGTCAGCGCGCTGGTGAACCTGGGGCTCAACGCGATCGAGGCGATGGAGCCGCTCGGCGGCGGCACCCTCGACTTCGCGGTCGGCGCCGATCCCGCCCAGGGCACCTTGCGCTTCGAGGTCCGCGACACCGGGCCCGGCATCTCGCCGCAGGCGCGGGCGCGGATCTTCGAGTGCTTCTTCAGCACCAAGGGCCTCAAGGGCACCGGGCTCGGTCTGCCGATCGCCAAGCGCTTCATCGAGGCGCACGGCGGCACCGTGGACTTCGAGAGCGCCGAGGGCGCGGGCACGCGCTTCGTCGTCAGCCTGCCGCTCGACCTGGGCGCAGACGAAGGGCCGCGCTCCGGCCCCGGCGGCGAGACCGACCGCCGCCCCCGTCCGGCCACCGGGCGGACCACGCCCGCCGACCTCCCTCGTCCCTGATCGACAGTCCGGACCGCCCCCGCGCGCCTCGCTGAAAGGAACAGATGCTCTTCGACGCCAGAGGCAAGGGCCTGATCGACGAGCTACGGCGCGCGCCGTGGCTCAGCGAGGAGGAGCGCAAGGCGTTCGTGGAGCGCTTCATCGCCACCGGCGAGGTGCCGGTGAAGCCGCTGGTCGCGGTGCTGCGCGACCTCTCCCAGGAGACCAACGCCCGCACCGTCGAGACCGCGCTCCAGACGTTGCAGGAGGTGATGGTCGGGATCGGACGCGGCGAGCACGTGCCGCCGCTGGTCGACATCCTGCGCACCGCGCCGCCGCTGATCCGCCGCCACCTGGTGCAGACCGTGGCGATCCTGCCGGTCCGCGAGCAGGCGGCGCCGCTGCTCGAGCTGCTGCGCAGCGACAAGGAGGACCTCCGCCAGGCGGGGCTCGCGATCGTCACCGGCAAGGGCGGGCGCGGCGTGTACGAGCCGCTCGGGCGGGCGCTCTTCGAGGGCTCGTGGACCACCCGCAAGGAGGCGATCGAGGCGGTCGTGAAGATCGGCGGCCACCACGCGATCCCGATCCTCGGCCAGGTGCTGCGCGACCGCTCCGACCGCGGCGACAAGGGCGATCCGCTGATCGCGCTCAAGTACCTGAGCGACATGTCGATCATGAAGCAGCGCCAGCGCGCCGCGGTCGACGCGCTGCGTGCTGCGTGCACGCCCGACGACCCCGAGCTCACCATGCGCATCGCCGGCGCCATGGGCGAGATCGCCGGCCCCGAGGACGCGCCGTTCCTGATCGAGCTGCTCAGGAAGGCCGACCGCCGCTTCCAGCAGCCGCTCATCCGCAGCCTCGGCCAGATCAAGGCGCCCGAGGCCATCCCGGCGCTCATCCCGTTCCTGCGCTCGGGCTACGTGGGCGTGCGCATCGAGGCGATGACCGCGCTCGGCGGCTTCGAGAACGAGGTCGTCCTCGAGCACCTGATCGAGCTGCTCCGCGAGGAGGAGCTCATGGTGCGGCAGAAGGCGATCGAGGTGCTCGGCAACCTCGGCCGCTCACCGCACGTGCGCATCGGCCGCATGCTGGTGCTGATGATGCGCGACCGCGACGTCAACGTGCGGCGCAGCGTCGTCGAGGTGATCCGCGCGATCGGCGGCGAGCACGAGCGCCAGGCGTGGGCGCGGCTGGTCGACTACCTGCGCGACGAGGACTGGTGGGTACGCGAGAGCGTCACCGACGTGCTCACCGAGATCGGCGGGCGCGAGATCCTCGAGCCCATCCTGAAGCTGCTCTCCGACCCCAACGAGATCGTGCGCCGCTACGCCCTCGAGGTGGTGGTGCGGATCGGCGACAAGGCGGTCGCGCCCGACATCCTGCGCGCCACCAAGGACACCGACTGGTGGGTGCGCGAGCGCGCCATCGAGTCGCTCGCGGCGCTCGGCGTGAAGGAGGCGGTGCCGCACCTGCTGCAGCTCTTGCGCGCCGAGGAAGAGCTGCGGTGGGTGATCGTGAAGGCGCTCGGCAAGCTCCAGGACCCGCGCGGGCTGCCGGCGCTGCTGGTGCTGCTCACCACCGGCTCGGCGGAGTTCCGGCTCGAGGTGATGAGCGCGCTCGACGGCTTCGCCGATCCGCAGATCGCGCCGCGCATCCAGCCGCTGCTCGCCGACCCCGACAAGCGCGTCCGGCACCGCGCGCTGCAGCTCCTGCAGCGCCTGCAGGTCAAGCTCACCGACGAGGAGAAGAGCCGCGCGTCGTACCGCGAGATGAGCTTCATCGACCGGCTCTTGCTCGACACCCGCGAGCGCGGCGCTCACGACCTCTTCCTCCTCGGCGGCCGCCCGCCGCTGGTCAAGCACCACGGCGAGGTCCACCCGATCCGCGGCGACGAGCTCTCGAACGAGGCGATCGAGCGGATCCTGATCGACATCATGAACCCGTCGCAGCACCGCGAGTTCTTCGACGAGAAGAAGGACGTCGACTTCTCGTACTCGATCCGCGGCGAGAACGGGCGCTTCCGCGTCAACGTCTACCGCCAGTTCACCGGCCTCGCGGCGGCGTTCCGGGTGGTGCCGAGCGAGACCCGCACCCTCGAGCAGCTCGGCCTGCCGCCGATCGCCAGGCGCTTCTGCCAGATGCGCAACGGCCTGGTGCTGGTCACGGGGCCGACCGCCTCCGGCAAGTCGACCACGCTCGCGGCGATGATCGACTACATCAACCGCACCCGCACCGAGCACATCATCACCGTCGAGGACCCGATCGAGTACGTGCACTCGAACGTGAAGTGCACCATCAACCAGCGCGAGGTCGGCGAGCACACCAAGGGCTTCGCCGAGGCGCTGCGCGGCGCGCTGCGCCAGGACCCGGACGTGATCCTGGTCGGCGAGATGCGCGACTACGAGACCATCTCCACCGCGATCACCGCGGCCGAGACCGGCCACCTGGTGTTCGGCACGCTCCACACCGTGAGCGCGGCCAAGACCGTCGACCGCATCATCGACGTCTTCCCGCCCAACTACCAGGCGCAGGTGCGCACCATGCTCGCCGAGACGCTGAAGGCGGTGATGAGCCAGCACCTCGTGCCGCGCGCCGACGGCAAGGGCGTGGCGCTGGCGATGGAGATCATGGTGTGCACCGACGCGATCGCGAACGCGATCCGCAAGGAGAAGACGCACCAGATCCCGTCGATGCTCGCGACCTCCGCCGAGCAGGGCAACCAGCTCATGGACAACGAGCTGCTGCGGCTGGTGAAGCAGGGGATCATCACCGCCGAGGACGGCTACAACAAGGCCGAGAACAAGCGCGAGCTCGAGCCTTATCTCGCGGGCTCGGCCGAGGTGGAGTCGGCGCGCGCCGCCGAGCGCATCCTCGCCCCCGGAGGCGCCGCAAGCGCCGCG